>NZ_JBBEVD010000046.1:0-27696 GCF_037414265.1 Pseudoalteromonas sp. C12FD-1 | reverse complement strand
ATTTTAAACTTTCTTGCGATGATTTAAAACCGAAGTTTTACTTAACTCTCTGAGCAGCTCTTGCCTCGCTATGCGTTGGCGTTCCCCGTCTCAGTGGGGTCGCATTATAGGGAGATCCGAAAACAGATCAACCCTTTTTTTAGATCTTTTTACTGTTCGAACAAAAATAGAGCAAAACAGCGTAAAACTAGCTAAATAACTGGCTAAGATGATGCTTTTTTATACTGGTTTTTATTATTTAATATAAATTTCATTGCTATGTTCGTTTAAGACGTTAAGATAGCAAGTTCACAATGTTAAATTAATGTTTATTTCCTGTTTATTGGTAGATCTAAAATGAAATTACCCGATCAAAAATCTTTTATCTTCTCTGTTATTCTTGCTGTAGTTGGTTTTGTTATTGTTGAGTTTGCTTTAGGCAGCTTAGCTTTAAGCCCAGCATTGCTATTTGGTGCTGGTTTATTAATTGGTGGGGTTGCTATTGCTGCAATGTCATCGGAAGGTGGTGAAGAAGCTGAAGTAAAAACAAAAACACTTTATGTTGGTAATCTTCCTTATCGTGCAAATGAAGGCGTAGTTCGTGCTTTGTTTGAAGAACAAGGTAAAGTTTTCAACGTGCGCCTATTAAAGGATAAAAATACTGGCAAACGTCGTGGCTTTGGTTTTGTTGAAATGGCACAAGCAGATGCAGACAATGCAATTGCTAAGTTAAACGATAGTGAGTTCCAACAGCGTACTTTAAAAGTACGTGAGGCAAAACAAAAACAAGAAGATGATTCTAGCTCTTTACGCACTGGGACGGATCAATCAGTGTAACGTGCTTTATAGCTAGCTTATTACTCAAAACATCAGCCGTTGCATAATATTGCAGCGGCTTTTTTTTGTCTGTAAATTTATTTCCAAAGTTATGCTGCTCTAGTAGGTAGTTTACTCTGCTGGCAATAGCCGCGCCTGAATCGAGTAATTGCACTGAGTTATTAAAGTACGCTTGTATGGCATTGCTAAGAATTGGAAAATGTGTGCAACCTAGTACAAGTACATCTATATCTGAGTTTATGCCCAAACGTGTTAGCTCTTTGTGCAGTTTGAGTGTATCTAGCTGCTGAGTGAAAAATAACTGCTCAGCCAATGCCACCAGCTCAACACTGCTATATAAACTCACTGTTACGTTGCTGGCATGCTCTTTTATTAATGTATGAGTATAGGGACTTGCAACTGTGGCCGGGGTTGCCAATAAGCCGATGTGCTTTGTGCGAGTTACCTCAGCAGCAGGCTTTATTGCAGGCACCACGCCGACAATAGGTATTGATGTAATTTTGCGTACTTCACTTAAGGCTGATGTAGAGGCTGTATTGCAGGCTATAACAATAAGATCGACTTTAAGCGCGTTTTGCTCAATAAAATAAATGAGTGAGCACAAACGGCCTATAATAGTTTGCTGGGTTTGCGCGCCATAAGGGAGTAACGCATTATCCATAAAGTAGCTGTACTGTGCATCTGGAATACGCTTTTGAATATGCTCAAGCACGGTGGTGCCACCTATACCTGAATCAAATACCATTATGTGGGCTGACAAACTTTGGTTCCTACTGTTTATTAAGAACGGCAGTTTGCCATGAGGTATTTATAAAAGAAAGCAGTTTAGCTTTGCTCAGACTTTAGCGCGTCGAGTGCATCGCCCGCTGAATTTAATTGATTTAGGTTTTCGAACATTGCCTGGGTATAATCAACTAGCTGATCGACCGCTGCTTGATCTTGGTTTAGCCACTCTATAATACCGGCAAGCTGATCTTGTAGGCCTAGTTGCGATGCTTTATCGAATGCATTTTTTAGGTCGTCATTAAAAGGCGCGATCGCATCGGCTACCTCTTTTGTTGGGTTTGGTTGATATTGCTCATAACTTTTAACGGTAGCGACTGTTTTCGTTTGGCGAAGATCCATTGAAAATGCCACTAGTTGCTCACTGCCTAAGCTCAGCTCTTGTGCTTTTTCAAATGCTTCATCCAAATCACCACTAAAAAATGTTTTACTTACTCCTTGTAGCTCTTCCATCATGGCATTAATAGCATCTTGCTCTTGTTCATTTAAATCACCATTAACCGACATTGAGAAAGACAGCTCTCGAGATTGCGACGATGAGCTGGCAAATGATTCGCTGTTATTACTTTGTTGATACCCGCTCGCTGTTTGCGACTCATATGCATCAGCAAAGCTAATACTGACTTCATCACCTTCGGCTGTTGTAAACTTATATTCAGCATTACTACTCATACTTACATATTGTGCTTGGCTTACGCTTACACTGGCCGGTTGTGGGTTAAATAGGGTTTGCTCAAACTCATCAAGCCCCTCAAAAATGCCTTCTTTTGACTTGTCGATGCCCTCTTGCATTTCTTCGTTAAATACACCGGTGCCTTTTAGTTCATCAACCGCTTCGTCTATACCGGTTTGAACCCCAGTGCGCGCATCGTCTAACATGTTTTTTAATTTATCGTCATCAGCACCATTGGCTTTAGCTTTATTAACTGCGCCAGATACAAAGTCGAGTACATTTTTTACTATTTCATCAAAATCGAATAAAGGTTTATCGGCTTGTTTTTGCTCAACAGGTAAACCTAGTTGCTCTGCCATTTTGTCGCCAAGCACTTTTGCAGCAAGTTCTCTGCCTCGCTGTAATGAAGTTTCTTGCGGAGATTGGATTGTTGGCTGCTGTAGCGCCTCTTTATTATTAAATTTGTTTACGTTGTTGTTTGGCGTATAGCCATAATTACCGATTTTCATGATCCACCTCCGTTACGTACTTAGCTTATTATCGGCTAATAGTGACAAAACTAAAGTGCATGTTTAAAAAAACAGCAACTTTATTATCAGCAAAACTAGACAAATACTGCTCGCTCCCTACAATAGCGCCGATAAATAGATCTCATAGATAAGGTAGTAGCATTAATGGCAGTGATTAAAATAGATACCACACAGTACGATGCGCAGTTAGCTGAAAAAGAGCAACGCATTACATCGCAGTTTCAGCGTTTTGGTGTGCAACAATTAGAGGTATTTAGCTCAGAGCCAATTAACTACCGCCAACGTGCTGAATTTAGAGTATGGCACGATGGGGATGATCTATTTCATATTATGTTTGATCAAGCAACAAAAGAAAAAATTCGCGTTGACACTTTTGACCCTGCTGCGCCATTAGTTGGTGAAGTGATGCAGGTGATGATTGATAATTTAAAGTCGTGTGAAGTATTACGTCGTAAGCTGTTTCAAATTGACTATTTATCGTCATTAAGCGGTGAGATTTTAGTAAGCTTGCTTTATCACAAGCCACTTGATGATCAGTGGCTAACTGAAATAAAAGCCCTTAAAGAAAAACTAAGCAGCAAATACAAAATTGATTTTATTGGCCGAGCGCGCAAGCAAAAAGAAGTGCTAGGCGATGACTTTGTCACAGAGCGTTTAACCGTAAATGGCCAAGAGCTTATTTACCAACAAGTTGAAAATAGCTTTACTCAGCCAAATGCGAAAGTAAATATTAAAATGCTTGAGTGGGCGCAAGACCTATGCAAACCACTTAATAACGATTTACTAGAGCTTTACTGTGGTAATGGTAATTTCTCTATTGCATTGGCGGGTTCATTTAATCGCGTATTAGCTACTGAAATATCTAAGTCTTCTGTGCATTCAGCGCAATACAACATTGCTAAAAATAAAGTAGATAACTTAGATATAATTCGCATGTCGAGTGAAGAGTTTACCCAGGCAATGAATGGTGAACGTACCTTTTCGCGCTTAGAGGGGATAGATTTAAAAAGTTACGATTGCCAAACTATTTTGGTCGACCCACCGCGCGCAGGTATGGATACCCTTACGTGTGACTTAGTGGCTAACTACGAGAACATTATTTATATATCGTGCAACCCAGACACGCTTGAGCGCGATTTAGATCATTTGACGCGCACCCATAACGTTAAGCGTTTTGCGATATTTGATCAGTTCCCATATACGCATCACATTGAATCGGGTGTTTTCTTACAAAGAAAATAGTGAGTTAAATTTAAATCACTTCCATAAAAAAAGCTCCCTCAGGAGCTTTTTTTGTTTTAACAAATCTTACTTGTTCGCTAAATAGTTAATTAATTTACTAATATCTTCTGGCGCGGTAATACCCGACTCTCGGCCTAGGTTTAATTTATATTTACCATTTACGATAAAGGTTGGTACGCCACGTAGCGCGCCTTTTTCTTTAAAGTAATTTTGGTCACGTTTCATTTTAGAGCTTAATGTACGTACCGAGAAGCTTTTGTATAGTTTATCAAACTTATCGCCATCAACACCCTGCGCTACAAATACATCTTTTACATCTGCAAGCTCGTTAAATTTAGCGCGCTTTGTGTGAATGTGGTTAAAAATAGCCGCAACAATTTTATCTTTTTGTGGAAGCACTTCCGCGGTTGCTAACGCTTGGCTCATCATTTGTTGGTTTTCTGGATCGCGAACACCGACAAAATCAACATGGCTCTTTTTAAATTTAACGTCTTTGTCTAGCTTTGGCTTAAACTCACCAATTAATGCTTCCATGTTATTACAAGCTGGGCAATAAAATGAGAAAAACTCTTTAACTTCTGGCTTTTTAGTCGCGCGTTCTGCCACTACATCGTAATGCACGCCTTCTTCATACGTTGCTGCAAAACTAGTTGCTGCCATTGGTAGTAGTAATGCAAGTAAACCTGCTTTAACTAATTTGATCATTGTTATTGTTCTCCGAGATTAAAGTGTTAGTAAAAAAGCAACTAACTCATTCAGTTCTTGCTGGTTATTAATAGTATTCATGTTTATTTTATATTTATCATTTACGATAAAGGTAGGTACACCAGTTAGCGCACCTAATTTTGAATATTTGTTTTGTTTATCTTGCATTGCACGCTCAGCAGAAATAATTGGCATGCTGGCAATGTCTTGATCAAACGTTGCACTATCAATACCGTTAACTTCAAGTAACTTTTTTACGTCTTTGATTTGCGTTAAAGGTGCGCGCTGTACATGAATACTTTTAAAGATTTGATCGCTGATACTTTGTGCTTGACCGTGCTTTTTACCGATTAAGTAGGCGTAGCTTAAGTTGCTTTGCGCCTGTGGTGATACGCCACCTAAAAAGTTAACGTGATTTTTTATAAATTCAGTACCCTCGGGCAGGCTTTTTTCAATTGCTTTTGCAACAGGCTCAAATTTAAAACAATGCGGACAGTAAAATGAGAAAAACTCGGTTACTTGTGGCTCTGCGCTTTTTTCTACATCAATAACAGTGTACTGGTTATCGGCTTCAAACTGTGCAGCAAGGGCTGCAAATGGTAAACATAAAAGTAGTAGGCTCAGTTTCAATTTTTTAAGCATTGGTATCTCGTGTACTTTTTAAATAAAATTTTATGGCAATAACTTCAGCGGGGCTTCTTGCAGTGCAGCAAGTTGCTCTTTAAGTGCTAAAATCTGTTGCTCCCAGTATTTGTCTTCAGCAAACCATGAAAAGTTCCGTACGAACGCCGGATCGCTCCATCGCTTGGCTACCCAACCCATATAATGAATAATACGCATTGCACGAAGCGGTTCAATTAATTTGAGTTGAGTGTGGTCAAAATCACAAAACTCTTCATACGCATTTACAAGGGTGTCTAACTGTAACAGCTGTGTTTGACGATCGCCACTGAGCATCATCCATAAATCTTGAATGGCCGGCCCTTGGCGAGCATCATCTAAATCAACAAACATAAGTGCTTCGCCTGCCCACAAAATGTTACCAGCGTGGCAATCACCATGTAAGCGTATCGTTTGCACATTTTTATACTGTGCTTGCGTTTGCTCAATAACCAAGTCCAATATGGTATAAAAAGCCGTGCTGATCCCCATAGGTACCAAATTACTTTTTTGCAGATGAACTTTAGCTGTATGCAAATATTCTTCGCAGCTAAACGTAGGCCTGTGCTCAAATGCTTTGCTTTTAGCTACCTGATGCATACGGCCAATTAAACGCCCCATTACATCAAGCTGATCTAGGTTATCCACTTCAAATAACCGTCCACCAACACTAGGAAACAACACAAAAATGTAGCCCTGGTGTTCAAATAAGCTTTGTCCGTTGTGCTTAATGGGTGCAACAACGGGTACTTCAGCTTCGGCAAGCTCGAAAGCAAAGTCATGCTCTTCTTGTATTTGCGCTTTGCTCCAGCGCTCTGGTCGGTAAAACTTAACAACGTAGCGCAGGCCATCTTCCGCCTTAAATTGGTAGACTCTGTTTTCGTAGCTATTAAGTGCTAATAAACCTGACTCTGCATATATACCAACGCTTTCTATTGCATCGAGAATTAAGTCGGGCGTTAAATCTTCAAAACTAAATTTACTCATGGGCTTCTTAATGTAAAAAGCGGGTTACCCCGCTTTTGTTAGTATTTTATCGCGCTTTAAAAAAGTTACTCGGTTGCGATATGCTTTCATCGGGGTCATTAACCGGTGAAAGTACAAAGTTAAACTCCGTCATTGGCGCTTTTAAATCATACGGGTCCATCACAAGTGACAATGGCACATTATGCGATTGCCCAGCTTGTACTGTAAATGTTTGCTTGCCAATGTACTTAAAGTTTTCAAGGCCTTGAACATCAATATTAAAGGTTTGCTCGTACTGCGCCTTGTTGATTACTTTTAATGTATAGGTGTTTTCTACCAAGCCATTAAAGTCAACACGATACAATTGGTTACGGTCTCGTATTATGTCAAAGTCCATAGGCTTTCTAAATGCAATGTTAGCCACCAGCGCACTGGTAAGCACCACCAGTATGACCGTGTAACCTATGATTTTAGCTCGCAGTGGGTTGGTTTTATTTTCAGGTGTTTCAAGATTACGCTCTGTAGTATAAGAAATAAGACCTCGCGGGTAATCCATTTTATCCATTACACCATCGCAGGCATCAATACATGCGCCACAATTTATACACTCAGCTTGCAAACCATTACGAATATCTATTCCTGTAGGGCAAACCTGCACACACAAGTTACAGTCTATACAATCGCCCATTTCTAAATCTTCGTGGGCAATTTTACGCGAACGTGGGCCTCGGCTTTCGCCGCGTTTTTCATCGTACGTTACGGTGTAAGTGTCTTTATCAAACATAGCTGATTGAAAACGTGAATAGGGACAAATGTGTAAACACATAATTTCACGCATCCACCCTGCGTTAGCGTAAGTACACGCTGCAAAGAAAATAATACTTACCAGCGCGTAACCACCTACATTAAAAGTAACAAAGTCAGGGAGTAATTCACGGATAGGCGTAAAGTATCCAACAAACGAAATCGCCGTATATAAGGCAAATAAAACCCAACTAGTGTGCTTTGCTGTTTTTCGCCAAAACTTATCTAAGTCCATCGGGCGTTGATCTAGCTTTTTACGCTGATTAGCTGTGCCTTCAAGCTTTTCTTCAAACCAAATAAATATAAAGGTCCATACAGTTTGCGGGCAGGTATAGCCACACCATAATCGGCCATAAAAGGTAGTGACCAAAAATAGTGCAAACGCTGCCAACATAAATATAAAGGCTAATATAGTGAAATCTTGCGGCCACAGCGTTAGCCCAAAAATATTGTACTTTTGGCCAACTAAGTCAAATAACACAGCTTGCTGGCCATTAAAATTTATCCAAGGCAAAAGCATAAAAGCAAGCATGCCTAAAAAGCCTATACGTTGTCTAAGTAACTGATGAAGCCCTTTTACTGCACGAACATATATTCGGTTACGTGGATTAAACCTATCGTCTTGACGGCTTAAATCCGGTTGTTGGATTTTAACCTCTGCAGGTATATTTTTTACTTTAATTTGCTTGTCCATCGAAGTTCCTCAACGCCGCTTGGAAATAAAAACGTAGCAATGTGTGCGTATTCTATACTGTAACTGTAGTTCGTTAATGGTAAGTGTGATTAGTTTATATAATCAGCTATTTGAATACTTTCAGATATTTCAGAAATATCTAACTGCTGCTGGCCATTATAACAATACAGACTAAAATTACAGGTATAGATTGCTAATAATTTATTCATCTCAGTTACTTGCTTTTAAAATGCAGTTTATTACACTGCTTGCTAAAATTACCTCATTAAGATCAAGGTTTACGCATTCATGAAAAAATTTATTATATTGGTCATTTTGATCCTTGCGTTTTTTACTATTGATCACCCGTTAGTTAAAGAGCCCCGCGAAAAGCTATTAGGTGAAGGTGTGGGTTTTTTAAGTGATGCGAGCAAAATAAACCGTAGCCCTGCGGCCAATATGGCTAAAAACCGTATCAGCAGTGCGTTAAAGCTCTCTGAGTCTGAGCAAGAATATATTGAAAAAACCTTTACCACTGATGATTCAGTGCAGTTATTTCATTTACGTTATTGCCGCGAGCGCGACCTAAATTTATATTTTTACGAGCAACGTTTAAATACAGTGTGTAAAATTGTATCGGATGCATTAGAACAAAAGAGAGCTAAGTAGTGGATTTTTCGCAATTAAACAAAAAAGCGAGTGACTCTTTTCATAAACAGCGCACAATACTTAAAAAGCTATCGCAAGGAAAAACCTTGCATTGTGAACAGTGCGGCGAGGTGTTAACACTCGATTTAGCCACCAGCGAGCCGGGCAAAGGCGCTGTTAAGTGTAAAAAAGGCTGCACTGATATTATTTTAGAACTGGGCGCTTAATTACCCTAAGCGCCGTTTAATACATCTAAAGGCTACTCTTCCCACCCTTCATCGGTAATCAGCCCACTGTTTATAGCTACCACCTCAATTAGCTCGGCAAAACCTAATGCAAAGTCGCCCATTGATTCGTACTGATACTGATATAAAGCTTCTAGTGTCATGCTGTTTTGCTGCGCAATTTGCACTCTTGTTTGCTCATCAACAGCAAAAAAGCTAAGCGTACTTAGCGCACTCTCTAGTGCTTCTTTGTACTGAGGCTCTAACGCGGGAGCTGTTAATAAGGGTTGTGCGTATTCTTGAGCAGCACGTAAAAAACCTTCACTCCACGCTTGGCTATAGTCTAGGTCAAAATTGGCAGGTAACTTGTAGCCGGTTTCAAATACTTGCTCACTAATTTGATGGTACAACGCCATAAATAAAAACAGTATTTCTTCGTCTAAATCGTTAGCCGTATTAGGCACAATCTGCGCTAACCACTGGTGAACTTCTAATGGGTTTGGCGAGCAAATAACCCCAAATAGATAGCCTTGGCTTTGTGTTAATGACATAGCCTGAGGTTGAGTACTTAAAAATGTACTTAATTGCTGTGCGTGTTGTTCGTTAAACTGTGGTAATTGCATTAAATCTCTTTTATCACATTAAAAATTGAGTGGGTAGCGGCCCTGCGCATCGGGGCGGCCTAAAAACTTAACCGCGTCGTGTACATCTTTTGGTAAGCTGGCATCAGGTTTAACATAGCCTGCTACTTTAAAGTCAAAGTTAGCTTTAAGTGTTGCGTCGGCTTCAAGGCCTAACGTGTTATCTGGGTCTACTAAAATGGCTATATCGCCCGACTTACAGCTTAACATGCCACTCAGTGGCCCAATATTAAACCAGCCATTAAAGCCTTTAACATCTATATTGGGGCTGGAAATTTCGCCTTTTAATGACTCACAATAAGGCAGACCTGAGGTATACTCATTAAGCTCTAAAATGACACGGCCTTTTGCAGTAGCTGGTATAGGTAATGCAATACGTTGCATAGCACGCTCTACGGTCGAGCGAATTATACCATCGGTAACTTTAACCACATTATTAAATAATCCGTAATTCACATCAGCATAGCCCGAAATATCGCTACGCTCACGCGGATTACCAAATTTTAAGTTAGCATTTAAATTACCCGTAAATAACTGCCAGCCAGCAATATCCCAGCGAACATTATTTAATTGCTCGTCTTGATAGCGCACTTGCATCATTTGGCCTTGCCACACACTCCCTACGGTTTGGCCTATTTCAAGCTGCTTTGGTAAGTACGGCTTAGCTAGATCTAATGCAATCGCCGCTGGTAATTTCATTATGCAAAACACAACAAAACTAATAAAAAATACCACTGATAATATTATTATTTTTTTCATTAATTACTTCTCTAGTACTAAGCGGCTTACACGTACAAACCCTGATTTATCATCTTTGCTTAAATCCAGGTTTTCTACTCTTAAGCCATGCTGATTAACCAGTTCGTCTAACCATTCTATTAATTGATTAAACTCCACCGAATCAAGCGTTAAACGTAACGAGTTATCGTTAGGCTGCATTTTACTAATAGTAATACGGTAACGACTACGCGTTGAATTAACCACTTGGCTAATATTTTGATTGCTAATTGCCTGCGTGTTACCCGCCGCTTTTAACTTTACTATGCTTTCATCAACCCATACGAGCAGCTCTTGCTGAGTGACGTACGACTTTTTGGCTTTATCTATGGCGTTATTTAAAGGTCTAAAAATGCCCATTACTAAAACAAAAACAACAAATATACCACCAGCAACCATAATCAATTGCTGCTCTTGCTCTTTTAAAGAACGCCAGTATTGCGTTATTTGCTTTTTCATACTGCACCTCGCAGTTTTATTTCGCCCACTACAAAATCGCCATCGTTATTTAACGAGCCTTGTTCAACCGTTAATCCTTGTTGCTCAAGTATACTTTTTACTTTACCAAACGTTTGAAAGTCTTTTGCGCGTGCGCGTATTCGCAGCTCATTGCGACGTTTATCGTAACGTAGGGTTTCTGGCGTAAATTCGCTTACTTGCGAAAACACGCCAACCAATTGGCTGGTCAAATCTAAAAAACCGGCTTCACTTTCGCCATTAATAGTTTTAAGCGCGCCCCTGATTTGGCTTTTAATTAAGTTAGGGCGTACTTTAGTTCCGGGGAATGCTTTTTGGTATCTATCCACTACCTGAGCTTTAGCAAGCTCAACACGCGAGTTAAGTTGATTAAGTTCAATCAGCTTTATGGCAATGGTAGCAAATAAAGCAACACCGGTAATAATGGCTGCGCCCTTCCAATAACCCCACCACAGTGCACTTTTCTTTTTAAGCTGGTACATACCTTGGCGTAAATTAAATTTAACGCTGGTAAGTTGTTTAGCGAATAAGGCCAGTGGTAAATCGTAGTCGCTTGCTTGTGAAATTAGGTTAATACTTTCAGGAAACTGATTAGCTGGGCTATAGTGCTTTACGCTTGGCTCGCCAAGTGCACTTAAGTACTCCCTTAGCCAGCTATTTTCAACGGCACTAATATGCCAATCGCCTCTTTTAAATAACCACTGATTATTAAGCTCTATGGCGGTTAATGTATCATCATCGGCTGTAGGCAGTAGCAGCGCATCAGGTAAAACGGTGTATACCGCCAAGTTATGCTCTGAAAATAAAGCAAGCCAAGCCTCAAACCACTCGCGGTCAGTTAAGGCAACTTTAATTGCATGCTGCTCATCAATCATAGTGGGTTCGCCAATTGCGACAAATAGCTCGTCTATATCGCACGCAATATCTTCTTCAAGCATGTATGGCAACGCTTGCTCTAACTTACGATTCCACTTAGTCGGCAACGCCACTGTTTTAAGCTGCACCTGATCGCTAGGCAGTAATACCACTACCTCGCGGGTTTGCGCTTTTTCACTTAGCTCACTTAAATGGCTTGCGTCGGTTAATTCCCCACTGGCAATTATTTCTTGTTCTTGTGGTGAATAAATTAACCAATTTAATTTATCTTGCTCTGTTTGACCCGTGCGGATCAGCAGTATTTCTGTCACTGTACGCCTCCAAATTTTCGCGCCAGTATCGTTACTTCGCCATTTTTGGCATGAAGTAATGTGGTCATCGAAAAACGCAAATCGACAAACGTCGCCTGCGTTTGTAATTTAAAATATTCGCTGTTAATACTAAATAACTCTTTAACCGAATCTAAATTTGTACCGCCTTGCTGCTGTACCTCGGAAAAAAATTCATCCACGCTATCAAAGCCGGTTTCAGGACGAGCTGCTATAACCGCCTCTGCGCTCGATAACGATAATTCGTCAATCATGGCACTTAAAATAAGTGCCTGTTCAGGAAGTAACGTATTGACGTTAATCGATAATAAGGGAGACCCCGGAATAACACACACAAAAGGTAATACCTTTTCCATTACTAGCGGGTTAAAACCTTTTACCAAGCGCAGCTCAGAAGGTGATGCAAATAAACTATTTGCGCTCATATAAGGGTAATCACGGGATAAATACTCGTCTTCTTCAGCGCCTGAACGATAGGTAATGCTGTTTTCATCAAGCCAGTCAAATACACTATCTGCCATTGCTTCTTCGCTTTCCTCGGCAGGTAAATCTTCAATATTTTCTAATAATGCAAACAGTGCTTTATGGGCAGGGTTGGTTTTGCTGGTAGAGTTTAGATCTGGCGCTTCCCCTAATGCATTTAAATTTAAACACGCTTGTAGGTCAGTAATTTTACCGCTTAGAGTACCGTTATCTACAGGGTATTGGGTGTCGCCTTGCGTAGCCCAAACCTGATCTAACGAGGTTTTGTCAGGATCATCGTCTTTACTTAACTTTAGTGCCTTTATTGCCAGCTCTTCAGCGCCGTAGGCATACCACTTTGCTTGCTGGTGACCTTGCAGGTTAGTACTTTTTTGAACCTGCACCATTAAATTAGCACTCATTTCTACGGCTAATATCGCCGCCAGTGCAACAATAAACAGCACAATAACTAATGCGGCACCGCGTGATTCGCGCTTATTCATTAATTACTCTCCCCGCTGTTTTTGCCCAGCCCAGGCACTAAAAAAACACGACGAATAGGCTCTGCCTCAATTTGCTGCAAAGTAACCGCAACCGCTTTAGGTAACGCTTTTATTTGCCATTGCTCTTGCCATTCGTTGTTGGCATCTAAAAATTCAAATTTAAGCTCTTCAATACCTTTTAAAACAACTTGTACCCGCGGCTCCATATTATCAAGCTGATCTACATACACTCTGTATACACGCTCTAAATTGTCATCAAGCACTCTATACCCTACGGCTTGTAACTCAGAACGAGGCAGCAAATTAATTGGGTTTACCCAGCCATCGCGTACAAACGCAATACCATCGTATTGGCTTTCTAATATATAACGCCCTGCTAGTAAGTATTGCTCTTGCGCATCTCCGGCTTCGTTACGTACAGTGCGCTGAGTCATTTGGCTAAAGTCTTGGTCCATTAACCTAAATGCGGTTTGTAGGCCGTTAAGCTCCGCTATTTTTTCATCAGACGCTTCTTTTGCTTTGGTGGTTGAGTCTAAAATTTGGTGAGTCGCCATAATCACCACCGCTAAAATAGCCATGGCAACTAATACTTCGATTAATGTAAATCCACGTTGCTTCACTTATTAGCTGCCTTTATTTAAATAAGTTGAAAGCTCGTACACCGATTGTTCATATTTTTCGTCGCTAAAAACATTTATAGTCACTTTGACAAAGCTTTTGTCTGCAGTTTTTGCTATTTCTTGTTTCCAAAACCACTCAACGCCCGCCATTACTTCACTGCCGCGCGCACCATTTTTAGCCTGCCAGTCTTTACCTTTAGTACGCTGCATAACAAGCACATTTTCTGCCACCCACGATGCATACGTTTGCTCTTCAAGTGTTGTTAAATGATTTATATGCTCGCCGGTTGCTTGCATAGCTGCAATCCCAGCCATAGCACAAATACTTAACGCTACAAGCACTTCGAGTAAGGTAAAGCCTTTATTCAGCCTCATTGTTATGGCTCTTTTCGCAAATTAACTGGGGCTGTAAATTCCCCTTCAATGTAATACACAGGCTCACTTTGCTCTTTTAATTCAACAATAAGCTGAAAGGCGCTGACCTCGCCAGATGATAAAATAAGGACTTGCGGTATTTTTAACTTTTCAAGCTCTAGTAAGCTATCGTCGTCGCCGCCGCTCATTAGCTCACGCCAATTTGCTTGTTCAAGTAAGTTCTCTTGTGACCAAGCTAAATCTTCTAAATTGAGCGTGAGTTTTAGCCGTTCATCAAGCTCAATAGGCTTGTAAAGGTCTTCGCGGTCAAAGGTAATCCATTTTTCGCCATCAAATACTAAAAACTCAAGGGTATTTTCTTCAACCATTAAGGCAAGTTCTATTTGATTTAAAATAGCAAACTCAGAGGCCATGTTAATGGTGGTATGCAGCCTAAGCGCTTGTGTATCAAGCTCATCTTCGGCGCCGCCTTCTAAGCTGTATACCACCATTTTGGTCGCAAATGCGATAATAGTAAGTACCACTAAAATTTCTATTAAGCTAAACCCACGGTGGTGGGCGCGCATACGATTAAGGCTTACTTGCATAGTAAGCCTCGTGCAATCGTATTTAACCATACTGCTAGGTTAAGTCGCATTTATTGCTCGTCTTCGTTCCAGTTGCCAATATCATCATCGGTACCGGCTTCGCCATCTGGCCCCATAGAAAAAATATCAAATTTACCAATTTCTCCTGGGCTAATTAGCTGGTATGGGTTGCCCCATGGATCTTCTGGTAATTCATTTACAAAGCCACCATCAGGGAAACGCTTAGGAATTGGCTCAATGCTGGTTTTATTGACCAGTGCTTCTAGGCCTTGCTCCGTGCTTGGGTAGCTTTTATTTTTAAGCTTGTATAAGCTCATTGCATCTTCAAGCTGTTGAATATCTAGATGTGCTTTATCGATAGCAGCTTCTTCTTGTTGGCCCATAATATTAGGCGCTACAATTGACATAATCATCCCGATAATAACCAATACCACCATTACTTCGAGTAAAGAAAAACCTGATTGTTTATTCACGTAAATACCTCATTTTCCAAAAACATAATTTAATTTGGCGTCATCTAAGTAAATACTAACTTAGCTAACCCCTTAAAGCTTAAAGTCCTACCGCTTTATTCATTGCCATTATTGGCTGTAAAATAGCCATTACTATAAACAAAACAATCACCGCCATAGAGGCAATCATTGCTGGCTCTAATAATTTTAATGATACGTTTACCATGCTTTCAAACTCACGGTCTTGGTTATTAGCCGCGCGCTCTAACATTTGTTCTAGCTCACCTGATTTTTCACCGCTGGCGATCATGTGCAGCATCATAGGTGGAAACAGCTTAGTTTGCTGTAAAGCCGCTCTCAGGCTTGCACCTTCACTGACTCTATCGGCAGCATCTGCTACCGATTTTTTCATTTTTTTATTCGCTAATACACCACCCGATATGCGCATTCCTTCAAGTAGTGGCACTGAGCTTGACGATAAAATACTGAGCGTACGAGCAAAACGCGCTGTATTAATACCCCGCGCTACTTTACCAAAACCAGGCATATGCAGAACGCGATCGTCCCACCAAAAGCGAATTTTAGGTTGTTTAAGTGCATGTTTAATGCCGACTGCCAACGCAGTAATGACTAACAAACTTATAAACCAATAATTTTGTACAAAGTGACTACCCGCCATAACCCATTCGGTCGTCCAAGGTAGTACTTGCTTGGTTTTTTCGAAAGTTTTTAAAATTTTAGGCACGACGGTGCCTAATAATACCGAAACAATACCAATAGCAAAAATAACCAAAATAGTTGGATACACCATGGCTTGTGTAATTTGGCTGCGCATGTGTTGGCGCTGTTCGGTGTAATCGGCAAGGCGATTTAATACTTGGTCAAGGTGCCCTGATTTTTCACCTGCGGCTACCATTGCTCGGTATAAATCGTCAAATACATGTGGAAATTCACTCATGCCATCAGCCAAAGTATAGCCCTCTACCACCTTTGAACGTACCGACATAAGCATACGTTTTAAGCGGGGCTTTTCACATTGCTCTGCCACCGCCATAACAGCCCCTTCAACAGGCAATGCCGATTGAATAAGCGTAGCAAGCTGGCGCGTAATGAGGGCTAAATCGGAGGTTGATACGCTAGGTTTGAAAAAACGACTTAATAACGGCGTTTTTGCACCACTAACTTGTTTTTCCCCTTCTGCTGCAGGGACAACTTCAAGCGGCGTAAGTTTTTTTTCGCGCAGCGCTTGGCGAATTTGCTTAGCTGTATCGGCTTCTAAAATGCCTTTTTGTTCTTTCCCTCGGCCATCAAGGGCACGGTATTCAAACGCCGCCATGGTTAGGCTTCCTCACGGGTAACGCGTAGAATTTCTTCAAGGGTTGTTTTGCCTGCCAGTACACGGCTACAGCCATCTTGGCGTATACTTGGACTTTTTTGGCGAATGTATTTTTCAACACTTTGCTCGCCTTTACCGCTGTGGATCATTTCGCGTATTTCTTCATCAACCACCAGTAATTCATGAATACCGGTACGGCCGCGGTAACCATTAAAGTTACACTCTTCACACCCTACTGCACGGTAAATTGTAGGTGCGCTATCAAAAGGTACACCTAGCAGCTCACACTCACGTTCATCGGCCGTGTGACCTTCTTTACAGCTATTACATAAAGTACGTACTAAGCGCTGCGACAGCACGCCTAACAATGACGATGAAAGTAAGAATGGCTCTACACCCATGTCTTCCATACGGGTAATTGCGCCCGAGGCGGTATTGGTATGTAGCGTAGACATCACTAAGTGACCTGTAAGCGATGCTTGCACGCCAATTTGCGCGGTTTCAAGGTCACGTATTTCACCGACCATTACTACATCGGGATCTTGACGTAATATTGCACGAAGCCCGCGGGCAAAGGTCATATCTACTTTGGTATTTACTTGCGTTTGGCCAATCCCTGGAATTTCGTACTCTATTGGGTCTTCTACGGTTAAAATATTACGATCGCGAGAGTTTATTTGGCTCATACCGGCGTACAAGGTGGTACTTTTACCAGAGCCCGTTGGTCCAGTAACCAAAATAATACCGTGTGGTTTACTAATTAAATCAGCAAACAACTCTCGGTTTTTCGGCGTCATGCCTAAATCTTCAAGGTTTAAGCGGGCATTGTTTTTATCAAGTAAACGCAGTACTACACGCTCACCAAAGCTAGATGGCATGGTAGATACACGTACATCTACTGCACGCCCTGCAATACGCAGGCTGATACGACCATCTTGCGGTATACGTTTTTCTGCTATATCTAGTTTCGCCATTACCTTAATACGCGATACTAATAACGAGGCAAGCTTACGATTAGGTTTAAGCACTTCTTTTAATACGCCATCAACCCTAAAGCGAATCACAAGCTCTTGCTCAAAGGTTTCGATATGTATATCGGATGCACCTTCTTTAATAGCTTCGCTTAACATGGCGTTGATTAGTTTGATGATAGGCGCATCATCATCGCCGGCTAATAAATCTTCGGTTTGTGGGAGCTCATCGGCAAGGGAGAATAAATCGACCTCATTACCAATATCTTCCATCATTTGTTGTGCTTCAGAGCTATCGCGCTGATACGCAGCCTCTAATAGTAACTCAAATTTATCGTCAGCTAATTGCTCGAGGGTAAAGCCTTTACCTGCAATGCGACGCACTTCTAGCAATACTTCAACATCTAGCTCGCCGCGATAATACACAACTTGCTGTTCATTATTTTTACTAAGCAGTACACCCGCTCTGCGCGCATACGAAAAAGGTAAACGCTTTGGAGGTAACTCAACTAAATCGTTACTTGTAAGTAACTCCTCAGTTCGTGGTTCATCACTACGATGAACCACGTCTTCGTTTATTTGTTCTATTGCGCTAGTCATCTTCACGCTCTGCACGTTCTTTAGAGCTTAATGCTTTTAAGTGCTCTTCATAAGTTGGTGGCAGAATAAGCTCATCATCCCAAGATGGAAGTAAAGGAACATCTGAATTTGGCATAAGTTCTATACCATCTTCTTTTTCTTTCATTTGCTCGCCACGGATAAAGTTATACTTATTAAAGCTTAACTTATTCATATTAACGCCATCTCGGATAATCGTCGGGCGAATAAATACAATAAGATTACGTTTTCGTTTGGTCGTATTAGTTGACTTAAATAAGTGACCTAAAATTGGTATATCACCTAAAATTGGTACCTTAGACACACTTTCTTGTACGTCTTCATCAATTAAGCCGCCTAACACAACCATACCGCCATCATCAGCCATAACGGTTGTGGTAATTGCGCGTTTATTGACAGAAATATCAACAGCTGTTGCACCGCTAACACTCGATACCTCTTGTTCAATTAATAATTGTACTGCTGAGCCATCGTTAATTTGTGGGGTTACTTTTAGTTTTACACCCACTTCTTGGCGTTCTATGGTCTGAAATGGGTTATCGTTATTACTACCTGTTTGCGAACCAGTAATAATAGGCACTTCTTGACCCACTATCATCGACGCTTCTTCGTTATCCATGGTCGTAATAGAAGGCGTAGCCAAAATATTTGAGTTGGTGTCGGTTGAAACAGCTTGAATAATGGCACCCCAGTCGTTTTTAACTAAACCGAACGCCAAGCCATTCACACCACTTAGCAATGAAGCAAGTGCAGTGTAGTCACCTTCGGTCGTTTCATCATAGCTGGTAACATTACCGGTTTCTGTACCTATTATGGTTTGTGTGGTTGTGGTGTCTTGCGCTTGAATACCGGCAACCGCTAATGAGCCTACCGGTACTGTTGAGCCATTATTAAACTGCAGCATACCGCCATCTTCTGAAATCCATTGGGTACCTAAGTTAACGCCATCTGATTCCATTACTTCAACAATTATGGCCTCTACAAGTACTTGTGCGCGGCGAATATCGAGCCTATCAATTACGGTCTCTAATGAGCGCATGGTATCGGGCTGGGCGGTAATAACTAGCGAGTTTGAATCTGGATGAGCTTCAATACTGGCATCGTTTTTATTGTTTGTACGAGTTTTACTTGTGCCTTGGCCATCTTCTGCAAGCGTTTTACTTACCCCTTGTAGTACTTTTACTAAATCTTCTGCTTTGGCGTAGTTTAAGTAAAATACTTTGGTATTGCCTTGGCTTTCAAGTTCGCCATCTAGGCGCTTAATGAGCTCTATAGCACGGGTACGGGCTTGCCCTTCACCGCTTACAATTACGCTATTTGTACGGCCATCAGCAACCACCTTAGGGATCAAAAATTCTGGTACGCTGCCTTTGCCGCTGTCTTTGTAAATATTTTCAACAACCGATACTACATCGTCTGCCGTTGCATATTTAAGCTTAACAATATCTACACGCTTGTCACCGGCTTGATCCACCGAGCGAATAATTTCAACTAAGCGGTTAACCGACGCTGCATGCCCTGTAAGCATCATGACGTTTGCAGCATTAAAGTTAGCTACATGGCCACCGTCTTTTTGATCGCTAAACTGGCGCACTAATGGACCAAGTTCTTGAACACTTACATTTTTAACGCGTACCACACGGGTGATCATCATATCGCCCGATGCAGCGCTGTTTTCGGTAATTAGCGGTACATTTGATTTTTTAGCGTCAGAGCTTTTTTCAATCTTGATGATACCGTTGTCCATTTCTACTGCTGAGTAGCCATACACTTCGAGTACATTTAAGAAAAATTGGTAGTACAGCGCTTCATCCATTAACTCATAACTGCGTACGTTTACTTTACCGCGCACATTTGGGTCAATGATCACTGTTTTATTAAGGTTTTTACCAACAATGTTTATAAACTCGTTGATATCTGTGCCTTTAAAGTTTGCAGCATATTCAACAGCTGAAACCGACAACGAAATACTGGCTGCTAAAAAAAGCGCTGCGTACTTAGCTAACCCTTTTTTAATTTTTTTGAGGTGTAGCACCTGAACCATTATGTTAAAACTCCAAAGCTAAGTTATTGCAGGCTAAATTGCACATCGATTTGCTCACCATCACGTTCTATCGTGATTGAGGCATCGCTGGTGTTACGCAGCTCATTAATTGCTGCCATTGCCTGTTGTAAATCTGTTAATTGGTAACCGTTTATAGCCACGGCTAAATCATTATTCTGTAGGCCCATTTGTTTAAATAGAGCAGGCTCTTTACCTGGGCTTAAACGATAGCCAATTAGTTCACCATCGCTCATTGCTTGTGAAACACGAATGTAATCAAATAACTTACCTGGCTCGTTAAGTAGCTCTTCTCGTGTTTCTATTATTGCTTCTTTTACATCAGGGTTAGCGGTTGCGTTAATCAGAAGCTCGCTTTGCTCTATTTTTTGCGGCCCCATATCTTGTTCTTCACGGGCAGCTAACACAGGCATAGACACTTTTTTAGTAAAGTCGAGACCATCTAGCATGAGCGTTTCATATCGGCCGTTTACACTTAAAATAACGCGATCGGGGAGTATTTGTGCAACTTCTGCACGAGTCCCTTGTACAACCTCCTCAACTAAGTAACTTACTTGTCGCCCTTGTGACTCAATAATAGCAATGCCTGCTTGGTCGTCGTTACTTACAGCAACAATACCCGTTAAGTTAATACTCAAGCGAGTTTCTGGCGCATTATTAATGACTTCGTTTTGCTGCGCAGTATTAGTTTTATTTGTTACAGTTTTTTTACCAAATAAAAACTGCTCTATAATATTTTGCACTGAGGTAGTACTAGTAGCCTTTGATCCGGCTGAATAGTGAGATGGAGTAAGCGGTGTAGAGACCGGCTGCGGCCACACCAGCCACACTAACTTTGAAAGTAAATAAGCAAGATAAACAACAACTAACAGCGTAACTACTGCGCTTAATTTAGCATGGGGTAGCCGTGTTAAAAATTGTTTAAGCTGTTGAATTTGCTGTTCCATAATAATGTTCTTATTTTAATTTACTGCATAAGCGCGTACCCATAGTACCCTTTCATTTTTCATTCAACAAGCACACTAATATTAAACTTTGTAAACAGATTAATATAACAATGTAATGTTGATTAAAAAAACAGCATGCGCCGTAATACCTTCATCCTACGATGATTTCATGATAAATTTTGCGATATATAAATAGTCGATTGAAGAAGCCTAATGAGTAAAAAAAATAACACTAATGCCGATTCAGACCACAGTAGTGAGCCAAAAGTTCGATTAGATAAATGGTTATGGGCCGCGCGCTTTTACAAAACCCGTGCACTGGCACGCGAAATGGTGCAAGGCGGCAAAGTGCATTATAATGGACAACGTACTAAAGCGAGTAAAATTGTGGAGGTTGGCGCAACCATAAAGCTTGCTCAAGGTGTTGATGAAAAACTTATCAACGTGCTTAAAGTGCTTGAAAAACGCCAAAGCGCCCCCATAGCACAGACCTTGTATCAAGAAACTGATGCAAGTATTGCAAAACGCGAAGAAAACGCCATCGCACGCAAAAATAACAGCTTCTTTGCTCCTCATCCGGATAAAAAGCCCGATAAAAAGCAAAGGCGCGAACTTTTAAAAATGAAATCAAGTTAGGTATAGCCGCTCATGCAACAAGATTTACTTCACCGTTATTTATTCGACAAACTCGATGTTCGTGGCGAACTCGTTCAAATTGAACACGCCTACAACGAGATGATAGCTAATCACAATTACCCTGAGCCAGTTAAAGCACTATTAGGTGAATTACTCGTTGCAACATGTTTATTAACTGCAACCTTGAAATTTGAAGGTGAAATAGCCGTTCAGCTACAAGGCGATGGCCCTGTTAAGTACGCTGTAATTAACGGTGATGATAAGCAAAACATGCGTGGTATTGCCCGCATGCAAAGCGAGGTTAGCGGCTCAACAGTTAAAGAGCTTGTAGGCAAAGGCTACATGGTAATTACTATTACCCCAACTAAAGGGGAGCGTTACCAAGGCATAGTACCTCTTGAGCACAATACATTAAGTGAGTGTATCGAAAGCTACTTTGAGCAATCAGAACAGTTAAAAACACGCCTTTGGTTTGCAACTGATACAACAGAAGGTAAAGCGAAAGCGTGTGGCTTGTTTTTACAAGTACTGCCAGTAGATAAACAAAAGTCAATAGATGACTTTACTCATTTAGAAGCGCTAAGCGATACAATTAAACGCGAAGAGCTATTAGAGCTTGATGCTAATACTGTATTAACGCGCTTATATCACGAAGATAACCCGCGCGTATTTGACCCACAAGCTATTACATTTAAATGTGGCTGTAGCCGAGACAAAACTATCGCCGCGTTAGTAAATGTAGGTCAGCAAGAGTTACTTGACGACGTTGCAGAAAATGGCACAGTGAATATTAGCTGTCACTATTGCTTAAAAGAATATGTTTTTGATGAACAAGATATTAAAAATATTTTTAATTAACCTCCCACCTCATAATCAAATATAAAGCCGCAAAATATGCGGTTTTATATTATAAAATGATGATACCGGTGTCATGAATTTTGCTAATTTACTGACACCGGTATCATTGAAATTATTCATGTTTTTTAGCAAATATATGTGTTTTTAGGGCCTTTACAGGCTCGAATATCTCAAATCCTTCTGTTACTATAATTTCAGCTTAAGGGGACTAAGAACCCAGAGCTATCCCGTTCAAACTCTCACACATAGTTAGGTATAAACATGACTACAAGCGCAACACGTTTTGTCGATTTAACCGCAGCTGAACTTGTCGAGCACGCGATTCGTCGTGGCGAAGGGACACTAGCCGCAAATGGAGCCTTTGTTGCAATTACAGGCAAGCGCACTGGGCGCTCTCCTAAAGATCGCTTCATTGTAAAAGAAGCAACAACGCAAGATGATATCCAATGGGGTAATGTAAACCGCCCATTCGATGATGACAAATTTGACGCTTTATGGGCTCGCGTAGAAGCACATGTGCAAAGTAATGACCACTTCACCTCTCACCTAGAAGTTGGCGCAGACCCTGAGCACTATCTACCTGTAGTTGTTACTACAGAAACAGCGTGGCACCATATTTTTGCTAAAAACATGTTTATTGAGCCTAAAAACTATAATGCATCTGATTTACCCCAATGGCAGGTAATGAATGTGCCTTCGTTTGTTTGTGACCCACAGCGTGATGGCACCAACAGCGACGGCACGGTTATTATTAACTTTGCTCAACGCAAAGTGTTACTTGCAGGTATGCGTTATGCCGGTGAAATGAAAAAATCGATGTTCTCCGTTCAAAACTTTCTTCTTCCAGCAAAAGGTGTATTACCAATGCACTGCTCTGCTAACGTAGGAGAAGCGGGTGATACAGCACTATTCTTTGGATTATCGGGTACAGGTAAAACAACGTTATCGGCCGATCCAACACGCTTTTTGATTGGTGACGACGAACACGGTTGGGCACCAGGAAGCGTATTTAATATCGAAGGCGGCTGTTACGCAAAGTGTATCGACCTCTCACAAAAAAATGAGCCAGTAATTTGGAATGCAATTCGCTTTGGTACAATTTTAGAAAACGTTGTACTTGATGAAACACGCACACCTGACTTTAACGATACAAGCTTAACGCAAAATAGCCGTGCAGCTTACCCGCTAGAGCACGTAGAAAAGCGCAAAGTTGAAAACCGCGCTGGCGAGCCAAAAGCTGTTGTATTTTTAACCTGTGATGTAAGCGGTGTTTTACCGCCGGTTTCAGTACTTAGTGAAGAAGCCGCTGCTTTTCACTTTTTAAGTGGTTACACAGCTAAAGTAGGCTCTACAGAGATTGGCTCAACTAGCGATATAGAATCTACATTCTCAACGTGTTTTGGCGCCCCGTTCTTCCCTCGTCCTGCAGGTGTTTACGCTGAGCTGCTTATGAAGCGTGTACGCGAATTTGGCGCAAAGGTTTACCTTGTTAATACAGGCTGGACAGGCGGCCCATACGGTACTGGTGAGCGTTTTGATATTCCAACTACCCGCGCTGTAATAGATGCAATCGTATCTGGTAAGTTAGCCAATGTAGAAACTCAGCATATCGATGTATTAAACCTGGACGTACCAGTTGAAGTCCCAGGTGTGGATAGCAAGCTACTTAACCCAATTAATACATGGGAAGATAAAGCTAAATATAATGAATATGCAGCAAAACTTGCCGCTGACTTCACTGAAAACTTTGCTAAATACGATGTATCTGATGATATAAAAAATGCAGGCCCAAAAGCATAATTAATTACCGAGCCTGATTTAAACGCCAGCCTATAAAGCTGGCGTTTTTGTTTGCCAAGCTAATTTTATTGCTGCGACATTTTGTCGCAGTTCTTTTCTATTAAACAAAGATACAATACGCCCTCCTTACACTGCATATTTTTAATGGTCACTCTTTTATGCGTTTTAATGCTTCATGGCGAAAAATAGCAAGACGTGTACATTTATACCTAGGCTTATCAATTGGAGGTGTACTCGCACTCATCGCTCTAACAGGTTCTATACTCGTTTATTACCCCGAACTAGATGAAAATATAAATAATTTAAGTACAGAAACTGCGAAGTCTTTAAGCTGGGATACCGCATATCAAACGTTAAAAACTCACTACCCAGATAAACAAGGCTCGTGGCGTTTAGAAAGCACCAAAGATAAAAATTATATTCCGGCAAGATATTACAACCAAAACGAAACAGTGAATCACACTTTTGCACCACTTATGGTTTGGCTAACCCCTGATGGCAGTCATATATTACGTGAGGATGTGTGGGGTAACTACTTTGTTACCTGGGTTTATAACGTACACTTTTCGTTACTTGCAGGTAGCACTGGTACAATCGTTATAGGCTATGTAGGAATAGGTAGCCTTATACTCCTCATATCAGGCCTATACGCTTGGTGGCCTAAAAAAGGGCAATGGACTAAGTCATTAAAGTTTAAAGCGCGCAGCTCTTTACTGGGCTTGTTATACGACTGGCACAAGTTGCTTGGTTTAATTTTTGCTCTGCCTTTAATCCTATTAACAGCAACCGGTATAATGCTGGCAATACCAAAGCAAACCGATCCTTTAATAACAGCCCTACTTGGAAATATAGATAAACCTGACAGCGCAATAGTAAAACCCCAGCGCAGTATTTCTTTATCAGCAGCACTTAGTACAGCACAAAAGGCTATGCCATATACACGCTTAGCATGGGTAGAAACACCGTCAAATTACAATGCGGTATATCGCTTTAGGTTCAAAACCAAAAGCGATCCCTCTTATCGCTTTCCTCACAGTTATGTGCAAGTAAATGCAAACACAGGAGAGCTCATAAGCGTTTTTAATATAGATAAGATGAGCGTTGCCAGTAAATTTAAAAACTGGTTGCATCCGCTACACAATGGCAGCATTGGCGATCAGCCATTACGAATTCTGTGGGTTTTATCAGGTGTAGCCACAGCTTTATTATTTGCCTTGGGCCTTTTTAGGTGGCTCATTAAAACGAAACGATTTAAGTACACTATGAGCTAATGACAAATAATATATCAATGAGCTTTTAACAATCTAAACCTGCTTGTATAACTAACCTCAGATCTGCATAAGAATTAAAGCCGAGTCACTTTTATACTCGGCTTTTTAGTCTGAAAAGTATAGGCAATTAATCCAGCCATTAAATTAACCATAAATGAGATGCAGCTTCGGTACCTTGTGTGGTCTATTTGAGCCATATTTTTCAGCTGGTCGAAAACTGTTTCAATGATGAAACGCTTTGGTAACATCGCTCTATCCCAAGATGATATTGGCTGACGCTTCATATTACTTCGTTGATCTGCAATAAAATCAATGCCTTGCTCAGCAAGTTCCGCTTCTAAGTATGCAGATACATAACCTTTATCAGCGTATAAACTACCTGTAACATTATCGACCATATCTAATACCGGCTGTCTATCATCAACATTCCCAGCTGTCACTTTTACAGCTAATAAACCACCTTCATCATTCATGATGAGGTGAAGTTTAAAGCCATAAAACCAGCCCATTGTTCCTTTGCCTCGTTTGGCTTCTCCCGCAAAAACTTGGTGGCGAGGAATACGCATGTTGTGACAGACCTTGAGAGAAGTGGAATCGATAAATGCAATGCCTGTTTGTTTATCAAAGCGCTGCTTCAGATAGCTACACAGAGCAGGTAACGTGGCCTGAAGTAACTTCAACATACGTGTATAACTGACTAAATCAGGAAAATAATGTCGCCAATACTGACAAACAAATTTGGTGTAGTAAGTTTTAAAATCGCGATAACCTGATTGATGAAAAGCAATTAATATAGTCATCACTTCGCTAGAGGATAGTCGAGATGGCTTAATGCGTTGCTTTTCACCTGATTCTATTAGGTGTTTAAGCCATTGAGGCTCAAACAATAAACAAAAATCATCGACATCTACGTAAATTGCATCTAAGTTATTCATGCCCTTGCCTCGGTAATCTTATGTTTCTTGGTCGAAAGATCTGATCACCGCAAGGGCATTTAGTTCCATTTATTATGTGCAGCTCAGGTTAACTAGCTACAACCTAAGTTACGAGCTGTACACACAGCGTAACTCAAAACAAAATATATATAGATAGTCAAACCGTCTTATAACAAACTCAAGGCGCTACGCTTGAGAATAAGCTAAGCCCTCAGCAAACTAAAGCAAAACCAATAATACCAATTCACATAATTAAGTGATCTAGTTTGAGGATGGATAAACGTGTATCCGCTTGTGTTATATAACAAAAATACGGTCACAATGAGGCGCTTCGCTTAGGAGACGCTACGCTTTAGAGAAGAAAATGCTGAATATTACTTTCCTTCACACGCAAAAAAGCCCGGCTCTTTCGAATCGGGCTTTCTCTTATTTGGAGCCTGCGATGTCGTGGTGCCCTCAGCGGTGGAGAGTCACATAGCTAAATACTCTTAATGTTTTTTAATGGGATTCACTGTGCACTGAGGTGGTCGTCGCGTTCTTTTTCCCGTGGGTTTCGTGATACTCAACCCACGCTACGAAGTACAGGTTGACGCTGTGCAGCTGACGGCTGATAGCTGATAGCTAATATTTTCACTTTCCTTCAGACGCAAAAAAGCCGCTTCATTTCTGAAGCGGCTTTCTCGTATTTGGAGCCTGGCAATGTCCTACTTTCACATAGCAAATGGGATACTATCGTTGGCCGGGGCTCGCCTTCGAGCTGTTTTGTTTCACTACTGAGTTCGGCATGGGATCTTGGCGTTTACTAAACCCCAGACAGCAAAAAAGCCGCTTCATTTCTGAAGCGGCTTTCTCTTATTTGGAGCCTGGCAATGTCCTACTTTCACATAGCAAATGCTACACTATCATCGGCGCTGTTTCGTTTCACTACTGAGTTCGGCATGGGGTCAGGTGGGTCCAAAACGCTATGGTTACCAAGCAAATTAGGTGTTAGTCCGTATTCCTACGTACCAACTAAATCTGGAAAATATCTGATAATATTTTTTAAGTTTCTTCGTTGCTATCTACTTTAGCTATTAACTTCTGTCGCTTGTTTCTGTCACATAAAACGCGTTTGGCGTTGTATGGTTAAGCCTCACGGGTAATTAGTACAGGTTAGCTTAATGGCTCACACCACTTCCACATCCTGCCTATCAACGTTGTNCCTGGCAATGTCCTACTTTCACATAGCAAATGCTACACTATCATCGGCGCTGTTTCGTTTCACTACTGAGTTCGGCATGGGGTCAGGTGGGTCCAAAACGCTATGGTTACCAAGCAAATTTGGGCGTTAATACGTATTTCTACGCACTAACTGAATTTGGAAAATATCTGATAATATTTTTTAAGTTTCTTCGTTGCTATCTACTTTAGCTATTAACTTCTGTCGCTTGTTTCTGTCA
>NZ_JBBEVD010000045.1:0-1900 GCF_037414265.1 Pseudoalteromonas sp. C12FD-1 | reverse complement strand
CCCTTAAAAAATTTTCTTTACCTATTCCACGACAATACAGTCATTTATTTAAATAAGTAGGTAAATATTATGTGTTATTTAAAACGAGTTATGATTCTAGGAAGCTTTTTAGTGAGCCTTTTAACGATGGGGTGCTCTAGTACATCACAGATGCCAGTTCAACGATTATCGGCATCAGAGATACAACAAGCAATGAGTTATACCAGCTATACCAAACGCCAAGCAGCAGTAAAGGCGTTAATGCCTGATGCAACCCATCATGAGCGCATTGCTTTGCTTACCCTGCTAGGTGAGGACTGTCTTGCCCAAGCACCACAATCAATTTTGGATAGTGCGCAAAGCATTCACCCAGAGCGACAAGCTTGTATTGAAACGGGGGCGCAATTAAAGGCGCAACTTGATAGAGCACCCATTAATAACCGTCCAGATAGTGCTTTAGTGTTAACGCACTTAATTGATACCCAGTTAAGTGGTTTATCCCAGTCAGCTGTAGATGGTTTAGATGCGGCGCAAGTGAATAAACTTAACTTATTGTGTGGCAATGCTAAACGAACAGCAGGTGGCAGTGGTTTACAAGGCTCTTTTAATCGTTCGATAAGAAAAGCTTGTCAAGCCCATGTAGTTGGCAATATTGATAAAGCCATTATTAACTTTGCTCGAGGACAAGATAGGTCTATTTCACTTTGCCATGACGACTTAGGGTGTAACGCTAAACTACCATCAACAAAAGATAAACCTCGCCAAGCAGCTTGGACCACATTCAAGGTCAAACTTTTTGACACCATGGGCATTTCACTTACACAAGTAGATTTACCGGAATAATCCCCCCTGAAAAAATGGCAGTGGCATACAAGGTAAGACGAACTAATGATTAGCTCGTCTTGCCTGCCAAGTAGGGTGCTTGGCAACTCACTTAACAAATAAGGTAATAGTTATGAAAACATTAAAGACACTTAATAAAATAGGTTTGGCCGTAGTGGCAACTGTAGGCTTATTTGCAGGTACGCTATCAACGCACGTTAATGCAGAAGAAAGCATTATTATCACGGCAAAAGCGCAGGAGAATATCACTAAGAATACGACTTTACTGGTTGATAAAACCAAGCAATTTAATGCGCCTTCTCCAGAGGTGAATAAGCTTGTTAAAGCCTATGAGCAAGCAAGACCAACAATGACTGAAGAGCAAGAAAAGGCAGCAATGAAAAAAATATTTAATGCTCAATCTATCGCTATTGCAGAAAAAGCAAATCAGTTAAAGGCTTACTCAGAGCAATTGAAGGCGACTATTGACAGTTATATTTACGCCCTGAATTCGGCTAAACCCGATGATGAAAAACGAAACCTGTCAGAAGGTAAAGGCCGCGATTGGTTTGTTGATGCCATCACCCAAATTCAGGGTAGCTTATCGATACTCGAAAATATCAATACTCCTGAGGCACATGCTAGAGCAAAAAGCTTGAGTCGCAGTTTGAAATCCCTAGCTCAAGCGCAAAAAATCCAAGCTAGACGTGGAGGTGGAGTCACTGATGGATTACTAGAAGAGACTATTGAAGTACTTCATGATGCACAGTCAAACGTACAATTGAGTACGACCTTATTAATTGCACAGGCAGAAGCGATGATGAATGTAGAAGCAGCTGAAAGCACCAGTGTTATTACTGCGGGTATCACGCAAATCGGACTTGATGTATCAGTGCTAAGCGATGGTTTTATTTCGAATGTAAGTCCGTTGATTGACAGATACCTCGGGATGTTAGGTTATGGTGGTCAAAGCAATAGTTATGTAGATAGTAGTACAGATGTTTACGATTTAAGTGGTGTTTTAAGTGAAGCAAAGCGCGGCGGACATGCTAATTAGTATTGAACAGTAGCGACGTAAATTGCTATCGGCAACCAATAA
>NZ_JBBEVD010000044.1:110227-144493 GCF_037414265.1 Pseudoalteromonas sp. C12FD-1 | reverse complement strand
GAAATAGCTTAATCATTTTACTGAGTTACTGGCAGGTGTATTTTGCTAGACGCTTACGTTTCAGCCATTACATTATCGTAAGAATCCCCGACACCGCCAACAGATGCTTGAAGCCCAGCTTCAGCAAGTCTTTCAGTGTATCTTATGGATAAATATTGACTCCCTCTATCGCTGTGGTGGATCAGTCCTTTTGGAGCACTGGACTTCCCAGTTTTCATAATTTAGGGTGCTAGGATCATCGCTACCGTCATCTTCAGCACAAGCTAGATCAATTGACCTGCTCGCGTTCTCATCAAAACTAGTAAGAAGTTTAAAGCTCTTATTAGGTTGGAATGTTTCTAAAATTTGGTTTGGAATATTATTTCCATAACTTTTTATTTGTTTATAGACTATAGCTTCAATTGCAAACCTTAACTCTAGAACAGCATAATTAAAGTTTTCTCCTTGATTGATTAACTGTTTGTACCTTACTAAATGTATTCTGGGATCATAGATATTTGAAGCCGTTATAAATTTTCTTTCCTTCAAAAAAGCATTGTATGTATTCTACATTATTTGGTTAATCTCCGCTCATGGTACTGAGCCGAACTTCGGCAAAGAGCGATTAGCAGTCAGTCACTAGCTAAGAATTAAGCTCAAGTTTATCTAAAAGTTTTGCAAATTTAGGAACACAATACTGATGGTCAAGTGACATCAGTGGAGAGCACTATACAAAATTAAGCTTTATTAAAGACGATTTTATTGTTTGATTAAGAATAATTGCAATTAGCTAGCAGCAGTATTATACATTTCTGAATTTATTAGTGGTATGTTAGTAGCATATGGAGTTTTAAATACCAAAATGGTACCAACCATTTTTAAAGGGATATTACATGGAATTCATTTTTATAATCGCAGTTGTTATATTGATAATTTGGTTAATTACCAGTCCACGCTCAAATTCAAATAAAAAAAAGCCTAAAGTACTAGATAATCCGAGGCAAAATATAAAAGAAACTCCTGATACGCCTGCCTCTAATGCTTCTTTGTCTAGACCTTCGAGTGACGTGACTAGCTCGATAAATCTCATTAAAACTAATAAAGCATCAGTTAGCGTTGAGTTACACGAACAAATGAATGAATTAAAAACTGCAAAGCAGACTGATCCAAAACCTCGCATCACTGTTGTTAATACACCTACCCCAATTATAGAAAGTGCTGATAGTGCGACATATTCTGAGGACGATTTAGCTACATTTAATATTTTTGAGAGTGCAAATCCTCTAAATAAGAGCATTAAAGGCACACGCAAAGCTCAGTGGCTTGATAAGAAAAAAGAAACTGTTATACATAAGCGTAATCTAGCAGGATTTTTTTACCTAGGTGAGCAGATGGAGTCTCTTAGGGGTTATGATCCTGAGCCTGCACTATTAAACCCAATTTTACCTGCATCAACACCTTTAGGTCATCAACTAGGTTATTACACTGATGAATCACTTGGTTATTGGCCAAGTTATAGCAATCTTTCTAGACAGTGCAGGGGGGCTTACCTTGATTGGTTAGCGACCGACAGAAGCGCGGCCAATACTCCAATAGGCTTTGTGTTTTTGTATTTTTATGGACTTGAAAGGTTTGTTGTTGAAAATGGCAAAGATGACAAAGTTGCTGACGAATATTTTGAAGGTATTTTTGATGAAGTACTTCGTTTGCACAATGTGTTTGCTTCAAATCGCTCTTTTGCTGGTTACTCAGCAAATCTCTTAGAATTTATGTATTTAGTTAAACCTAAATTATTTGAATGTAGAAAGCATAAATTACCAAAGACACGTCATTCACTACTTTTTAAATTACGTCTTTCAGAGCAAATCGTTGCCACAGAAAGAGTGGACGATGAGCTAGCACTTGAATGGATTAAAAATACAGACCAATACAATTTAAAAACCGCAGCTAGGCGCTGCGATGTAGAGTTTGCTTCACTTTTTAAACTTTACTACAAGCAAAAATTCCCTGAGGGAATGCAAGTTAAGCCTAATAAAACCAAATTAAACGCTGAATATTTTGCCGCCAACGGTGGTATCCCTAGTGTAAAAATTTTACTCGACGGTTTACCTGATCCGAGTGTGCTAAAAACACCTATAAAAAGGCTCATTTCTATAGCAGATAAAGTCACAGAAGAATTAGCTAGTTATAGCCGTTATTTAGCTAAGGCTGACACAAGCAAAGATGATTTAGCTGCATTAATGCTATTACCTCGTGTTATTGCTAGTAGTCAACCATTTCCATTAATCGAAAAGTTTAAAACGTGGGCTAAGGCTATTATTTTAGAAAATGACGGGGTTACAAATGTATCTGAATTTTGGCTGCAAACAGACTTACCAGCACCAAAAGCGATAAATAAAAAGGAAAGTGAACTCATTTATAACCTAGCGAGCTTTGCTGATATAGGTATGGCGCCTGACTTACGTTACCACCATGCAAAACCTAAATTAGATGGCAAACTTGTCTTATTTACTCCAGGGCATGGGGAAGAGTTTGTCCCTAGTCATGCGTTTAACCAAGTCGGTGTCGCATTGCGTTTAGGTGCGATGGTTGCGAATATAGATGGGGTTGTAGATGAGTCTGAAAGTTCAGAGCTAGAAAAGTTAATTGCTCATGATGAGAAATTAACAGATACAGAAAAGCGATCTTTAAAGGCTTATCTTACCTGGCGATTAGTTACCCCATCGGATAATACGGGTTTAAAAAATAGGCTTAATAATTTAGGTGAAACAGAAATTGAATTTGTTAAACGGTTTATTCTGTCTATTGCGCTCGCTGATGGTAACGTTGATAACAAAGAAGTAAAACAAATCGAAAAACTCTACACAAATTTAGGACTGGATAAAGAGTCTGTCACGAGTGATATTCATCAGCTTACAACAAATAGTCACCAGCCGGCGCTAAGTAGGCAAAACTCATCAGAATTTAGCTTAGATGAAACAATCTTAGCCCTTCATGAAAGCCAAACAACAGAAGCTAAAAATATGCTTGAACAGATCTTTACTTCAGATGAAGATGAAAGCGATTATATTGAAGTTGTAGAGTCTACAAACGAACTTGATGGATTAGATCAGGCTCATAGCCAGTTGTATGAAAAGCTTTGCGCTAAAGCGCAATGGAGCCGTGAAGAGGTAATCCAAATGTGTAGTGAGCTAAAATTAATGGTTGATGGTTCTGTAGAGACTATTAATGACTGGTCATTTGATTTAGTGGATGCACCAGTAATTGAAGACGACGGTGATATATATATTGATGAAGAAATAGTCGCAGAAATAAGGGAGTTATAACAATGGCAGCAAAAAAAATTAGATCAAAAGAGCGCGATGCAATTATACAATCTCTTAAATCGGGTGTGACTCCAAAAGTCGGCATACAGCATATTCAAGTAGGTCGTGGTAACGAACTTAAAGCTCTCATTAAAGATATCGATAGAGTGACAGAGGGCGGCTCTGCTTTTCGGTTAATTATTGGAGAATACGGCTCAGGTAAAACATTCTTTTTAAGTGTTGTAAGAGCGATCGCATTAGAGCGAAAGCTAGTTAGTGTTAACGCAGATTTGTCTCCCGATCGTCGTATTCATGCATCATCAGGACAAGCTAGAAACTTATATTCTGAGTTAATGAGAAATATGTCTACTCGTAATAAACCTGATGGCAATGCATTGACCAGTGTGGTTGAAAAATTTATTACCGAAGCGCGTAAAGAAGCAGATAATACAAGCAAAGAAATAACCACAGTCATTCATGAAAGGCTCGCGTCTCTCTCAGAACTCGTAGGTGGCTACGATTTTGCAAAAGTTATAGAAGCATACTGGACTGGCCATGAAACAGATAACGAGCAACTTAAGAACAACGCTGTAAAATGGTTAAGAGCAGAATATGCAACAAAAACAGATGCTCGCAAAGATCTTGGTATAAGAAGTATTATCTCAGATGCGTCGTTTTATGACTCTCTAAAGCTTATGAGTTTATTTGTAAGGCAAGCTGGCTATGAAGGGTTATTAGTTAATCTCGATGAAATGGTAAATTTATACAAACTCAATAGCAGCCAAGCTCGAGTATCAAACTACGAGCAGATCCTAAGAATACTTAATGACTGCTTGCAAGGGTCTGCTGAGTATTTAGGATTTCTGCTGGGTGGGACACCCGAGTTTTTACTTGATCCAAGAAAAGGCTTATATAGTTATGAAGCACTGCAATCTCGCTTAGCTGGCAATACATTTGCAAAACAAGCTGGTGTTATTGATTACTCATCACCAGCATTACATTTGGCAAGTTTAACCCCAGAAGAGTTATTCATATTACTTAAAAACCTTAGGCATGTTTTCGCATCAGGTGACGAATCGCTATATTTAGTACCTGACAAGTCCCTTAAAGCATTTCTAGTCCATTGTAGCCAAACAATTGGAGACGCTTACTTCAGAACGCCAAGAAATACGATTAAGGCGTTTTTGGATATGCTTGCCGTGATTGATCAAAACCCAAGTATTTCTTGGGACAGCTTAATTAAAAATGTTGATATTGCAGAGGAAAAGCCTTCCGATGTAGAGTTAGATATTGAATCTGAGAACGATGAGCTAGCTGATTTTAAATTATGATTGATGCACACGAAAGGCTCGATTTTCGCATTCAGCAATGGATTTTTAAACAAGGCTGGGATCGACTCAGAGAGATACAATGTTTAGCAATTGATCCTATCCTTTCAGGCAATACTGATGTGCTTATTAGTGCCTCTACTGCCGCAGGTAAAACCGAAGCATTTTTTTTACCTGCAATAAGTAGTATCGCAGATCAAGTAAGCGGTGTAGGCATTTTATATATCAGCCCGCTAAAGGCGTTAATAAACGATCAAGACCGAAGGCTAGAAAGCTTGTCAGACTTGTTAGACATACAAGTTACACCTTGGCATGGTGATAGCCCTCAAGGTCGAAAAAATAAGCTGAAACGAAATCCATCTGGCATTATGTTAATAACGCCAGAGTCCCTAGAGTCATTATTAATAAGAGATAGTGGCTGGGTAAAATCTGCTTTTCAGAATTTAAAGTATATAGTTATAGACGAATTTCACGCATTTATTGGTACTGAGCGTGGCCATCACTTGTTGAGCTTACTGCACCGCTTAGAGCATCTGCTTGGCCGTGTAAGTACACCAATCCCCAGAACGGCTTTAAGTGCCACTTTAGGTGACTTAGAAAGTGTCCCTGCATCTTTAAGACCCAATAAATCACTGCCTTGTAAAATAATAAAGCAAACGCAGTCTTCATCATCGTTAAAAATGCAAGTGAAGGGATACATTGAAAGCGCTGTAGTAACAGATGAGACGGTTACTGCGGAGCAAAGCGTATGTAACGATTTATATGGTCTTTGCCGTGGTGGAAATCACCTAGTGTTTGCAAATAGCCGAAATCGCACCGAAAGCATTGCGACCACTCTTGCTGAAATGTGTGAAAGTAACACTTTGCCAAACGAGTTTTTTCCACATCACGGCTCGTTAGCTAAAGAAATGCGAGAAACACTTGAGGCTCGGCTTCAGCAAGATCAAATACCCACTACAGCCGTTTGTACTATGACTTTGGAGTTAGGCATTGATATAGGCAAGGTTAACTCTGTCGTACAAGTTACTGCTCCGCATTCTATTGCAAGTTTACGGCAGCGCATGGGTCGTTCAGGTAGGCGTGGTGGCGCTAGTATTTTGAGAATGCTGATAACTGAGGCTGACCTTACAGAGCAATCAAGTATTGTAGATAAACTGCGGCTTGAATTGGTTCAATCGTTAGCGATGATACGGTTATTGGTTGCTAGTAAATGGTATGAACCAGCAGACACTTCGCTCTATCACTTTTCAACATTACTTCATCAAGTTTTAGCGCTCATTGCGCAATGGGGGGGAATAAGAGCAGATCAAGTTTACGTATTACTTTGTAAAGACGGGCCATTCCAACAAGTTACTGTTACACATTTTAAAGATTTGCTATCTCACATGGGGAAGGTAGAGCTTATTACCCAGTTAGGAAGTGGGGAACTGGTTTTAGGTTACATGGGTGAAAAAGTAACAAATCATTATACGTTTTATGCCGTGTTTAAAACCCCTGAAGAATTTAGAATTGTAACGGGTAGTAAAACACTAGGAACATTACCCGTAGATAGCCTTATTTTAGAGGGCCAACATATTGTATTTGCAGGTAAACGTTGGGTAGTTGAGCTAGTTGATACAGATAAAAAAGTGATTTCAGTACAGCATGCAAAAGGAGGGAAACCACCTAAATTTGGTGGTTCAGGGATGGCTGTACATGATGTAGTGAGACAAGAAATGCTTAAAATTCTGAAAGAAAGTGACTACAGAGTTCAAGTTGGTGAACAAAGAATTGAATTTGGTGATGCAGTTGCCCAAGCACTTTTTAAAGAGGGGGCAGACTTTTTTAAAACTGCAAAACTTGAAAGTACATACTTCTTACAGCATGGCAATACAGCCGTTGTTTTGCCTTGGGCCGGTGATAAAGTTGTAAATACACTTGTTGCAGTGCTTATACACAAAGGGTTTGGAGCGGGTGCATTTGCAGGAATTATAGAAGTTGAGAATACCTTAATTGATCATGTTATCGGGGCTCTTAAAAGATTTCGAGATGATAAAACCATATCAGCAATTGATTTAGCTGATGTTATTGCACAAAAAGCCACAGATAAGTTTGATGAGTATTTACCTCAAGAAATTCTTGCACAAGGGTATGCTGCAAGAGCTTTTGATGTTGAGAAGGCCCGAGTATTAGTCAAAGAATTGCTCTTGGCAAGATTTTAACAAGCCAAAGAGGTTAAATTATGACTTCATACATTATACATACCAAGGATCATCAATGTCCGCTAATGGCACTCAGGCGAAATTCGGCAAAGAGCGATAAGCCGACGGTCGAGTAAACTCGTTTTTGGACAAAAATGAGTTAGAGTATTTATTCAGAACGCCCGCATAAGGGGCTGATAATGTTTAGCTAAAATAGTGAAACGAAGCGGAGCCAAACTTTAGCAGCCCCATGCTTAATGCGTTTGTTATGTTTTACTTAAACCACATCCTAATAAATTTAGGAAAATAATTAAGGGGAATAAAAGTACAAAAATAAAATATTGCCAAAGGAACAAATATAGCTAGTGCAGGCAACTCCTTATTTCCACCGAATAGAGCTAGACCTGATAGTAGAACACCAAAAGCCGTAACTAAGATCCAAATACCTTCAACAATGCTATTTCGTTTATATTTTGAGTGTTTATAAAAAACACAAACCATTGCACCGATAAAAACTACCGGAGTATAAAATAAGTGAAAATCGGTTGTGAAAGAGAAGTAGAATAAAAAGCACCCTAGAAATCTTGTTGTCCAAGTTTTTATATTGCCGATAAAATCCACCCGTACCTCTGTAAAGCATAACGCCGCACTAAGCAAACTAAAGTAGTGGGTTAAAATGTGAAGCGAAGAGAAACATAACTCACTGTTTTAGTTAAGTTTAAGTCCTTTCTATATGCTTTAGTTATTATTGACTATATAAGCTAAATCACTATGATATGGATGCTCTTTCCATCGTTGCAATACATCGAGTTTAGAATTATGTTTTAGAGATCCAATATAAGTAATCGCTAGATTTTTATATACTTCAAATACTTCAACTAACTTGGGGTATTCGATCAAGCGATTATAAAAGTTATCTATAATTTCATCAAAAAATTCGCAATTTTTGACAGTATCCATGTCAAAGCAAAGGCTATCGAAATTTTCAATAAAATCATCATCACAACCAATTGTATTCATATTGTATTCTTTTTCTTGAACATCATAAAAAGGCAATACCCATTCTTCGAACTTCTCTTTAACCTTTTTACTTTGAGCTTCCAGTATTTCAATATTTTTCAGCGCAGGAAGTAGCCTAAACTCTTCTTTATGTTCCTTAGTTAAACAATCATTATCTGAAAAATTGAGTGTAGTTTTTTTTTCTTTATTTTTCTCAGCTTTTTTTATCAACTTATCAATGGATTTTGTATTAACTATTTTCCAATATATCTCTGGAACTTTAGTAACGTTGATAATTCTTGCGACAATGACGGGTTCTTCCATTGCCTTCCAATACTTCAGGTTATCTAAATGAAGGCTGACTGATTTTTTATTACTTTGAGTTGATTTTATCTGTACAGCTATGAATTTTCCTATTGCGTTATGTTTTGGATTACATATCTCAACTTGAGCATCTAGTCCAAGATCAATATCTAACAACCGACAAGGCCAGCCAAAATATTTAGTTACCCAGTAAGCAAAATAATACTCGCCAATATCTCCATTTTTCTTCTTTAAAGCGTAAATCAAGTTGTTATCCCTAATTAATGTGGCAATCGGCTATTGCATATAACATTATAGTATTTATGCAACTAGCAGTTTGTGTTGAATAATAGCTTGTTGGACTGAGCCGCTACCTACTCGCTGTGTTAGAGTTGGTGTTGTTAATACTATGGGAATTTGCTTTTTAGAAGCTATCATTTTCCTTGCTAGTGCTATGTAAGCTTTCCCTGCATTTCTCAGCGCTTAATATGTATCCATTACACCTAAATTTGCCTTAATAAGCAATTAAATTTTTACGCACACATAGGCCGCTAGCCCGAGTAATTAAGCAAGTTAACTAATTGATTTTAAGCAGCCACCTAGATGGTAACTCTCCGCACTTAGTTCATAGTCACCCCTAGAGGATTTGTGTTAGCTCCTTTTGGAGCAAAGGCGAGTTATATTCATAACCCGTCGATGGACAAAAATGAGTCAGTACCTTTACTAAACTAGCAATCACTGGGTTACCTTAAGTATAGGATCTCTTACCAAAAGAAGGTAAGACCAACTCCTTAATCGTGCAGGTCATGTAATATGCGCTCACACTCATATTCTTAGTAAGCAGCCATGCTATAATTCGCAAATATTTCAGTAAAAGGAAGTTACAATGCTAGAAAGAATACAAAAAATAGAAAACGTCGGTAACTACAGTCGAGCCCTTGCTGGCGGCTTCCCTCTTGGTCGAGTGAGTGTAATCTATGGTGAAAATAGAAATGGTAAGAGCACTCTTTGCGATATTCTTTACTCATTATCGCTTAATGATCCTCAGCTAGTCCTTGATAGAAAATCAGTAGTTCAAGGTCATGAGCCAGACACTATCAATCAACAAATCGAATTAAAGTTCTCCAATAGACAGCAAGCCGTTAAGTTCAGAAATTCAGAATGGGACTCTCAACCACCTGAAGAATCAAATCTATATATCTTTGACCACGGATTCATTCATCGAAATGTATTGGCTGGAACAAAGTACAGTCGTGAGAATTCAACTAACGTTTCAAGGTTTATCTTAGGTGAAAACGTAGCGGCTTTTGATGCCCTCGAAGTTCGTAATCAACAACTAAGAACTGATAGACAAACGTTAAACAAACATAAAATAGAATTGGAAGGTCATGAAATAGGTGATTTTACAGCGTTTGTTGAGTTACCAGTACCGACCAAATCGCTTGATGAGTTAGATGCTGACATTCAAGCATCAAAGCAGGCTCAAGAGCAGCTCGCAACTCAAATCACGAATACAACGCAAATCACTCAACGCTCGAATCTAAATGGCTTATTTAATGGTGTTTCCATTACCTCCACATCAGAAGAAATCAATAATTGTTTAGCTCTGTCTATGGTCAACGTACATGACGCATCTAAGGCTATAGTTACTGAGCATAAGAACAAGGTTAACAACAAAGAATCATTTAATGGATGGGCTGCTAGTGGTATCGAACACCTAGATGAAGATTGCCCTTTCTGTGGGCAAGAATTAGGTGCTGACGCTCAAGAACTAATCGAGAGCTACAGAACCGCTTTTGATGACGCTTTCCAAAATTTTGTAAGAAACACCAAAACAGAAGTAACCCGACTAAGAGCTAAAACGCTTATAGATGTTAGCCTTGAAAAATTAACAGAGAAGCATGATCAGAATGTCGCTACTTTAGAAACTTACTCCGAAGATACTATCAAAGACAAGTTAAGAGAACTCGACCAAGAAGCAATGTTAGCTCAGCGTTTCGAATCAGTTACTGAAGCACTTCAAGCTCTAATTGATGAATCAGTTACAACTAACAATGCGATTGATACAGCATTATCAGATAAATATGATGCGCCTTACAATGCTATTAATTCAATTGATTTCGATGAGTTGCAATCAAATATAGATTCTTTTAATGGAGCTATTCAAAGTTACGCTGACGCTATTGAACCTTTGAATGCAATGTTAACCGAGTTTAAAGACGGTCAAAATGTAGCTGATTTAAGGGAAAAGAAACAGTTAGAAGCAGAAAATGAAGTTGGCATAGCTCTTAGTCGTAAACGATTAAATTTAGATGTTCGTTGTGTTCAGTATAATAATCTAAAAGCACAGATTGACATAGATAAAGCAAGTTACGATGCTGACAAAGAAGCCCTCGAACTGGATCAAGAGGCGTTTTTGAATACGTATTTTGTAACTATCAACGACCTATTCAGACGTATTGGCTCAACTGACTTTGCTATATCTCGTAAGATTAACCGTGGTGGGGCTAGAACCGTCTATGACCTTGAAGTTAAGTTTAAAGGTCAACTGATAAACAACTCTAAGCTTCATTGTTTGTTCAGTGAGTCAGACCGTCGAGCTTTGGCTCTTTGTATATTCTTAGCCAAAATACAACAACTTTCATATGAAGCTAAAGCGAAGGCTATCTTGGTTATGGATGATCCTGTTACAAGCTTTGATAGTGAGCGTATTTCTAGCATTTTGCGAATACTGCATGCTTTAGAGCCTAATATTAAACAGATGATTATAACGACCCACTATAAGGGCATGGCATCTGCGGTTATGAAAAAATTCGTAGATGTAAATGCACTTAAAATCTATCAAGATGAAACAGGCTCAAAATTCGTTGCAACAACAAAGGCAGAGATGACGGCGACACCTCACGATGAGCGTTATGCTGAAATAATGGCTTTTGTAGAGCGTAGAACTCAAGAGAACCAAATAGGAAAACTTCGCCTATTTATTGAAGATGAAATGAGACAGAGATATAAACTTCCACTATCTAACCTCAACCTTACTGTGAGAGATACATTTAGTGACTGCATCAACGCTCTTCGGGATGGAAATTACATTGATGCTGACATAGCACATTCATTGGATGACTACCGAACGACACTTAACGGAACTGCTCACGAACTAGAAGAATGGTCACTTGAGGACTCACGAGGGTACGCTGAAGGTATGATGGAGTTCATTTATCAAAGATTATAATTAATTTCAGACAATAAAATCCCTATAGCGATATTCGTTTTAAGGTGAAGCCGTTCTCTACATACAGGTTAACCCCAGCTTCCCGAAGCGGCATTCGGATTAAGATTAGTAAGTTAAATGCCAAACTAATAGAGCGTGGCTAAATCAACTTGAAACTCACAATGGGGCAAAAATGTGCCTGCTCAGATCCGACTGACTCGAAGTGGACCGAAACGTTTCAGAGCCGAATGACAGCTCTGTGCCATGAGCAGTCATTCATGATTAACTCGTTTCTGCCCCAAAGCCATTTAATGTAAATGATCTAAATACACGCCAATATATATTGGAGCTGCACTCCATTGAGAATTTATCAAAGGCTATCTACAGAAAAGCCTTTTGATAAAAATTAGTCACCAAAATTTGATAGTTGCTAATTTGCAATAGCGTTTAGTCTAATGAAAACAGAACATGTCTAAACTTTTTGGGGAAAATTAACCCTATAATTAGCTGGCCGAAATCACTATGCGGCTACAGGTGTAAGGAACCAATAAATAGAGTAACACTTACTACTTTTACTATCTAATAGTTAATATTATAAAATTGTTGCAAAAACAACCATACTGGAGTATGTTTTTTGTTCAAAGAGAGTAGTTCGCATTTCTCGTTTAGGATTAAAAGCTAATAATAAGGAAAGAATATGCGAATGTTGCTGAAATCTTCTTTTGTAATATTCTCAATTATTATAGCCGCGAGCTGTAGCATTACAGGAAAACCTCCACAAGTAACCAAGTGTGATGATTTTTCTTCATTTGCACATAGCTGGTATACGCACATTAAAACTAAAAAAAGTTTCCCGGTAGCTAAAGCTGAACTTAACTTATATCCAGGTGATAGTGTACTTTCAACCCTAAAATTAAAAGATCACAACAGAGAATTAATTTCTGATCAAATCTTTTTTAATGGAATTCAAGGAGGTGAAAACAAAATAAAAATTTTGAATAAAATGGATGACTATATAGCTATATTGATACCTCCAAAAAGTTCTGAGGTTAACCTTGGGCAGTCATTTTATAGATTAGGTGGTGATCCAGATTATTTGCCAACACCAGCTTTTTTAGCAGTGCCAAAAGAAACTTTTTTTAACGGCATTTGCAGAAAAAATATCACTCCATTTTTAATTTCCTCTATCGAAAATGAGCAAATAGACGCACTACCGCAATTTAACATTGGACGAGTAGAGTTCAATCGACTTGTATCTGGATTATTTTTAGACCCAGATTCATACGATATTGAAGCTCTTATAGAGCGAATAAGTAATAACCGATATATAGATGAAGAAACATGGGGAGGCTGGTTAGAAGTTGATGTTGATACCCATCGACGCAATATTTTTCATTGGTTGTTTAAGTGGCCTGAAGGAAGAAGAATTGATATTCCAGATATTCAGTCAACTGAAGCAAATAGCCTCCCATTAGACTTTGATATTACTAGAAGTGAACATATAGATATAGCAAAGGGATGGCTACCAATAATTAAGGAGTACGCAACTCTTTCAAAAGAGATTAAAGCGTTAAGTGATTCATTAATTAAAAAAATAAAGGATGGAAATATTACACTCTTTATTTATCGGCAAGACTCTTCAAAAATATATAAAAAAATCAGTGTCTTGGATAAAAAAATTAAAAGTTACAATGAACAAATGTCACATGAAGTTGCATTATTCATCACTGAACCTGAAATAGCGCTTTACATATCAACAATGCGTGAAGATTTGAACAAATCAAAAGATGCTTTCAATAATATTGCACATGCTTATTCCGAATTGACTAATGTCAGCTCGGGTGGATTGATTAAACCCAAGCTTTTTTTAGCAGGTGCTTCAACAGTAATAGATGACCAAGAAGTATTTCCTTCGAAGATAGAGCAGTTTAAAACACCTACATCAAAGTTAGGAATTGTAATTCCTGCATCTGCTGTTGCATATATTGAAGCTGCCGATAATGGTAAATACAAAGTTCGCTTAAATGCTCTAATGTCTTTAAGTGATGGGATAACTAAAAATACAGGGCTATTGAAAAGCAAAATATATGCGAAGCAGTCTTGTAGCAAACATGTAGATTCTGTGAATACATCAATACCAGATAAGCTTAAAGGGGACTCCTATATAAAAGATATAGATATTGGAGTTGAGTTTAGAACTTGTTGGACAATTGATGTTGGATACCCTTGTCTTAAAGGATGGAAACCGAAATGGTGTAAAAAAAGACTTTCAGGGTGGACTAAAGTAGGTAGAACAACGGCAAAAGGAAGCGTAGGCATTAATGTTGAAAGAAAAGCAGAAGATCTTTACCTGAGCTATTTCTATAAGGCTTGTATTTTTGATTTTATTTGCACTGAGGACTCTGGCGAGTCGCCCTCTCTCCTAGACAGCATAAAAGCAAAAGATGAATTTAAGGAATTTATAGAAAAGGCAAACCCTAAAGTCATTAATGTAACGTTAAACCATGACAAAAATAATAGGAAATATGCAGCTATTAGGGTAGGTACCGACCCCTTAGATGCCTATGAAGCTGTAGTTTTATTAAAAGCAATTAAAGGAGAGCTATAATGCAAAAATTAACCTCAACACTGATTATGCTAGTTTGCGTTAGTCTGATATCGGCTTGCACACCTCCTTCATCAAAAAGAAGAGTCAGTAGTCCTCCAGAATTTGAAGTTAAATCTCGAAGCGCGACAGGCGGAGAATGCCAATGCCAAGGCGCTGAGGTATTAACAATAAAAAACAAAGGAGCAGGAGCGGGGCGTTTAGCTGCTACTAAATACACTCGGCTTATAAATAGTGACGCAGTAGACAAAAAGACAACGACTTATCGCTTTGAACCTGGGCAAGAAAGAGTGTTTGCTTGTTCTGTTGCTCCTATTAGTAATAGCGAACCTGAATGTCATCGCCAGAATACTATTGAAGCGTTTGGAAATCAGTACCCAAAGGCAATGCAAGATTTGAGTAGAGACTCTGTGATTCAGATTGTACAAGGAAACCTTGCTGGTGCTCCTGACACACCAACCCCTATGGGGTACTGTGTTAGCAAATGTAAATTTAACCAACAAGGTGGCTGTGACCTCAAACTTGAAGGTGGTGGTGATAGTGAACTAGGAATCAAAATCGCTAATTTGATTACAAGTACTGGCGGGAACAGTTCAATCTCAGTATCTAAAATTCAAGAGTTGACGGCTAGTGGAAAAAATGAATGCAATAGAACGGATATCGGCTTTTTAAACTATGTCGGTTATAATTATGGTGACAAATGTGATATCGAAGCAACCCTCCCTCCATCATTTGGCACTACTAAAATAACGATAGGTTCTAACTTCATGTTAGATATAAGCAAAGGGCCAGGTGTTGGCAACTTCACAATGACGTTCCCCAACCTCCCTGGTGGGATAGATGTAACATTCTCTGATTCTGTGCTTCAAAGTTCTTTTGGCGGCCGGATAAGCCAAGTAGATTACAGAGACAAAATGTATGCCATTGAGACAGGCTCTGGAAAATGTGTTGCGGTAGAGATTTAGGTTTTAAAAGCTTAAACCATAAGAAAATAAAGTTTCCTTAACTTGTTTTGATACAAAGATATAAATGACGTTCTTATGTTTTTATATTTATTGCTTCATTTAGGTGAGGTATATTCAAATCCACCGCAGCAATTCGTAGCGGTTCGAGTCCGCTCACTAGTGCTATTCTCTGCAAAAGCTGACCGACATAATTGTCGGTTTTTTTATAGCTAAAATTTAAGAATTATTTATGAACAACAGAATCAACAATGAGTAAATCATATTGAAGATAAACGTGAATAAATGGGCTTAGAGCCTGAACAGATAGTAGACGGGAACGCTCTTACACTTATTGTTGCTTTTAAAAGGGTTCTCTATTGCATCTACAGTAGATTGGGGCGACTTGGACGAGAAGAAACAAGGCAAAAAAGAGAGTAAGGCGAAAAAACGGTTGAATCGAGGTGGTGTTTCCAATATGACAATGGCGCGCCTTCATAGTGCAGATCCGGACGGTGAAGTATTAACCTGGTTAAGGGAAATAAGCAGACATCTTCGCTGAATCTGTTAACAAGTGAACCAGGCTGAGCGTTCTGTGCTGGCGCTCTAAACGGCAGCTTATTCAAGGCGCTAGCACATAGAAATTTTTATGCTAAATTCATCTAATACAGCCGACGACCTAGCTCGTTTTTGGGGCAAAGGCGGTTTAGGCAAATGCCTTAAAAGAGCGAATAGCGGCCGTTGATAAAATTTCATCAGTGTGCAAAATGCACGACCTGACCCCGTTTGATCCCATTTTGCAAGAGGTGATGTGGACACATTTACTAGCATCAATAAAGGTGTAAAATGCAGACTTATTAATAAGTTGCAGTTAAGGGATATTCAATGAATGAGCTATTTACTGGTGTGTTAGTTTTCTTAGTGACAGTGATTGTTACTTCTTTATGGAACTTTTATATAAAAGGTTATCTACTTAAAAAAGGGAGTTTGAGCAAATTGTTGAGGATCAGGGGAAAATATTAGATCACTTAGAAGCCAGTACGTTAGTTGCTGAAACTGTAAAAGATAATATTAATCGGCAATTTTTATCCAATGAAAAGTTGTGGGATGTAAAAAAAGATGCATATGACAACATATGGAAAAACGTTTTAGAGCTTGAAGATTTAGTATTAGAGCGGCTTAAGGTAACTGAAATATACTTTGAGGCTTTTTGTAACCATGGTGGTTGGACTGGTCCGTCTGATTATATGCCAGATGAGGAAGTTGAAAAGTTTTATAAATTTGCAGAGGAAGATATTGAAAGACAACAGGCCGAATTTAAGAAGTACAAAAGTGAAAAATACTTGATGGAGCAAAAAAAGGCGGAGCTACAATTTAAGGAAAAAATTGAACGCTTGGTCACCAACCTAAAATATAGCTCAATTTATATGAGCCAAGATATTATTAAAATAATTAACTTTTTAGATAGTGCTCATAAAGAGCAGTTTAAAGATAAAAGTTTCACTTATGAGAACTCAGAAGAGGGAGCTCTTGATGAGCGTGAGTGGTTCGAACATGTAATTTATGAATATGAAGGTTTCATCAGAGAACTCAAAATAAAGAAAGAAGAAATAATTGAACTATGCAAGAAGGAATTGCACCTCTAAAAAATATGTCACCTAGTTTACCTTATACAACGCGGTAAGTTGGATAAACAGAGGGCGTCACCCAACATGATTTCAAATACAGCATTGAAGATCTGCCTCTGGCACAGAACCGCCCGTCGGTTCTAACTCATAATTGTCCAAAAACGAGTTTAACCGACCGTCAGCTTATCGCTCTCTGCTGCCTTCTAGATTAAAGTAAAAAGTTGTGCATTGAGCCTTTAAGCTCAAATATGATTTACTATAAATCTAAAGAGTAGGTGTAATTTTGCATAGCTTCAGTTCGATAACTTACTTATTAAACTATGGGAAGCCTAGAGGAGCATAATAGTTAATTAAGGAAGGGCATTATTCTTTAAAATTTCTTGGTAAGCTTCAGAACCTGAATTATACTGTACAAATAAACAGTATTGAGGTGTGTATGTTCGTTATTCCAATTTATATCGATGCAGGTATTACTGGCTTTGAGTCTCCGGCAGCAGAGTACAAAGAGCTAGGTATATCTATCGACGAGCTAATTATTAAACATCCTAACGCTACATTCATTGGATTAGCTTCAGGTCAATCAATGCAAGATGTGGGGATATTCGATGGTGACTTACTCGTTGTTGATAGGGCTGAAGGTGTAAGCTCAGGGGATGTAATTGTTGCGAGTTACAATGGTTCTTTTGTTTGTAAGATAATAGATAAAACAAACCGCTTGTTAATTTCAGCATCCAAAAGCTACAAATCTGTTTATATCTCACCTGAAGATGACTTTAAATTAGAGGGTGTAGTGACTACTAGTATCCGTTTACACAAAAATAAAATAGAGCTAAGTCGATGTTTGCCCTCGTAGATGCTGTCGCTTTTTACGCTAGTGCAGAGAAGGTATTTGACCCATCTATTCGCTTTAAACCTGTAGTGGTTCTTACAAATAATGATGGATGTATTTGCGCCATATGTCCTATAGCAAGAAAGCTAAACATCCCAAAGTTTCAGCCTTATTTCAAAATTAAAAACTATTTAGAACAGCACCATGTCGTGGTTCGCTCTTCCAATTATGAGCTTTATGCTGATTTAAGCGAAAGGATGATGACAGTTATAAACCGATTTTGTGATGACCATTATGTATATAGTATCGATGAGTCATTTTTACGATTTACAGGGTTCTCGCAAATCATTGATGATTGGGCTGACTACGGACATATAATTCGCCGAGCGGTGTGGCGAGAAACAGGTTTACCTGTTGGAGCAGGCTTTGGCACAACACCTACGCTAGCAAAAGCGGCCAACCATGCAGCAAAAAAGCTATCAGGGTACAACGGTGTGGCCGTTATTAACGATGAAAAATCCCGTAAAGAAATATTAATGCGAATGGATGTAACTGATGTTTGGGGTATCGGTTCTCGTTTAGGAAAAAAACTTAAGTTGATGGAGATTAAGACTGCATGGGACTTAGCTTGCCAAAATCCTAAAACAATGAGGCGTATGTTCAGTGTTGTTGTGGAGCGAACTGTCAGCGAATTAAATGGTATTGCTTGTTTAAGTTGGGATGAAGTAAAGCAAGATAAAAAAGAAATTTACTCCACACGAAGCTTTGGTAAAAGAGTTACTGACCTAACCACATTAAAATCGGCTTTAGTAACACATGGCGCCATTGTTGGGCGAAAGCTTAGAAGACAACAGTCATTAACAAAGCGTATAGTTATATTTGCTGCCTGCTCACCGCACGAAGATGAGCATTATAAAAAGTCACTTTTATATGAATTTCCTGTACCGACATCGGATAGTAGCGTTATAGCTAAGGCCATATCTTCTGTAATTGATGAAATATATAAACCGAATACGCGCTTTTATCGCTGCGGTATTGGAGCGATAGAGTTAGAAAGTGAATCATTTCAACAAACCGATATGTTCTCTGTTAGTGAGGATAAACCTAAAATGATGGAATGCTTGGACGTGATAAATAAACGCTATGGTGTGGGGACTTTATCAATAGCCAGTGAAAAGCTTACACAATCGTGGAATATGAAGCGGGCTTTCTTATCACCACACTACACGACTCGTTGGACAGATATCCCTATAATTAAATGCAACTAAGTGTATTAAGCTACAGTGAAGCTAGTTTAAAAAACAGATTAATAACTAGTTTAAAAATAGACACAAGGAATTCAAATGAAAAAGCTTATATTATTACTCACCTTAATAGCCCCTTATAGTGTATTAGCCCACAGTGGTCGTACAAATTCAGAGGGGTGCCATAGCGATAAAAAACGGAACGAGTACCACTGCCACAGGCGTAAAAGTCAGCCAACATCAAGTGCATCGGATATAGTTAAATCTGTTCCAAAGGGCCTTGCCGTTAGTTCGCTTGTTTATAATAGAAAAGATTGGCCACACTGGGTTGATGCTGATAATGACTGCCAAGATGCGAGAGCTGAAATACTCATTAGAGATTCTAAATCACCAGTTAAATTTAAAAGAAATAAGCCGTGTAACGTTTCTTGGGGAGAGTGGATAGATCCATACACAGCTCATACTTTCTATAAAGCATCAGATATAGATATTGACCACATAGTCCCCTTATCCCATGCCCATGAAATGGGTGGTAAATACTGGAAGCGTAAGCAAAGAAGAGAGTTTGCTAACGACTTTGAAAACCTACTCGCTGTAGAGGATAATGCAAATCAATCTAAAGGAGGGCAGCCTCCCCAAGAATGGATGCCTCCAAATAAGTCATATCATTGTAAATACATCGAAAAGTGGAAGCATATTAAAAATAAATACGCACTTGAAGAAAGTGTGGCTGAGAAAACATTTATAAATAATGAAGCGCTCAGAAATAGATGTAGTGATTAGGCAAGTAACCCCTTATGTGAATAAGTTTAAGTTTATCTGTCAGGTTTACTTGTTAGTCTTAATCAAATCTGACAGTCGTATGAGTGCCCAGACTGTGTGAAAACTCTGATCACCTTTTGGTCTAAGTATCTGCTGCTTATGATCGATTAATCTATACATTTAGTTCACTTAATATACTGATATTTATATAATAAGACTATTGATTCAGTCGAGGGTTGAGGCAATATGTCAAAGTTTATAAGCGGTGAAAGTCGTGACCAATCAACGTTATTTCCAGAATCGCTGGAAGATTACGTCAGTGAAGATAATACGGTCAGAGTGATTGATGTTTTCATTGAGGAACTAAATCTAGCTGAATTGGGGTTTAAAGGATTAACCTTAAAGTCCACAGGCCGCCCTAAGTATCATCCAGCCACACTATTAAAGCTTTATCTTTATGGTTACCTCAACCGTATTCAATCATCCCGCCGATTAGAAACCGAATGCCAACGCAATATTGAACTGATGTGGCTACTTGGTAAGTTGGCACCCGACTTTAAAACGATTGCTGATTTTAGAAAAGACAACGGAGGCGGTATAAAAAATGTGTGCAAAACGTTTGTTGAAGTCTGTCGTAGCCTGAATATGTTTGAGAAACCAGTTGTTGCCATCGATGGTAGTAAGTTTAAAGCTAGCAACAACAAAGGCAATAATTTTACGCCAAGCAAAGTTAAATTTCACATCGACCGAGTTGAAAAGAACATTGAGCGTTATCTTGAATTACTTGATGAAGCCGATAAAGAGCAAGCTAACGTCACAAAAATTAAAACCACAAAAGAGAGGTTAGCTGACTTTCGCAGCCAGTTAAAAAAACTATACGCGATTAAAGAACAAGTTGAAGCTCATCCAGACAAGCAAATATCCACTACTGATCCTGATTCACGTTTAATGAAAACTCAAGGTTTTACAAGAGTTGTGAGTTATAACGTACAAAGTGCCGTTGATACCAAGCACCACCTCATAGTGGCGCATGACGTGACCAACGTGCCAGATAGAGGCCAACTTGCGTCAATGACAAAACTCGCACAAGAAGCATTGCGCAAGAAAGATATACGGGTATTAGCAGATAAAGGTTACTTCAGTCAGCCTGATATAAAAGACACTATCTATTTGGGTGCAGAGCCAATCATGCCCAAGACGGATACATCGTCCTCTGAAAAGAAAGGGATATTTAACCGCTCACTCTTCAAATACGATGCAAATAAAGACATTTACTTATGCCCCGCTGGAAATGAACTTCAAAATCGAATGCAAGTATTTGAGCAAGGTAAATACCTTGATGTTTACTTCAATCACATTGCTTGTCGAGATTGTAAAATAAGAAGTCAGTGCACTAACTCTAAAAAAGACCCTAGACGAATAAGGCGGTGGGTGCATGAGGTTCTGACAGAAGAAATGCTTCAAAAGCTTAAGAATGAACCTGAATTGATGCTTCATCGAAAGCAAACTGTTGAGCATCCCTTTGGCACAATTAAACTCTGGATGGGAGCTACCCACTTACTAACACGAGGTTTAAAAAGCGTGGGGACAGAAATAAGTCTTCATGTTCTGGCTTACAACTTCAGAAGAATGATAACAATTATGGGAGTTAATGGTCTAAGTAAAGCGATTAGAGTAGCGTTGCCATAGCAGTTTCGCTCACGCGGAGAAAATTGTGATACTGAGAAAAAACCGGTCGCAACCATTTTAGATGGTTTCAAACTAAGAACATACTTAAGACAATTTATTAAAAATTAGTTTTTACACAGTCTGTGCCAATAGCAGTCATTCATGATTAACTCGTTTCTGCCCCAAAATGAGTTAAAAAGCTCAGTATATCAAGTGAAAAAGTGTCACAGACATATCAGTAATGTTGAATCATTCCTGCACTATGTAATTGCTTAGCGAACTCATATTAGCCGCAAAAAATTGTCAGGGGTTCATGGTATTACTAACAAATTTACGGAAGGAGGTAGTGGCTTTTTAGCTAATATACAAATAGCAATAAGCTCATGTAATATTGTCTGTTTTATAGACAGGTGTTTGGCTTGATGGTAATTTAAGCGCATAAAAATCAAGAGACTATCTATGTTCGTTAGGGAATTAATTTGATGGAACAGTTAAAAGAGATAAAAGTTAAAAATAGTACGATAGTTTGGCTGCCAATTAATGCCGACCAGCACACTCCTGAGTCAATTTATTCTTCATGGTGCCAATCTGATTTTTTGTTCAAAGAAGAAAATATAGCCCATCAAACAAGTGGCTTGAGACCCCCACAAATTGGGGGGATTTTTTCAGCGTTAGGGTACGAACGTTCTGATAATACAACAGCAGCAACTATAGTAATGCCGACGGGGACAGGGAAAACTGAAACCATATTGTCCATCGTGGTAGCAGGCCATTTTAAAAGAACCCTAGTTATAGTTCCCTCTGACGCATTGCGAGAACAAACGAAGAATAAGTTCGTCCAATTAGGTCTTCTTCGAGAACTTGGGTTAATTAAAGACATTACTCTCAACCCAATTGTTGCCACCATAAAACATGGTGTTGATGAACACGAACATTTAGACGAGTTATTGAAATCAAACGTCATAGTCGCATCTGCATCGGCGCTGGCTAAATTCAAAAGTGAATACTTTGTAAAGTTGACTGAAGCGTGCACACACCTCGTGGTGGATGAAGCGCATCATATCACTGCTGCAACATGGGCAAGAGTAAAGTCACAATTCAAGGATAAATCCGTATTTCAATTTACTGCTACTCCTTTTAGAAGTGATGGTTCAAGAGTTGAGGGAAAAATAATATTTAATTACCCTCTTAAAAAAGCGCAAGATGAAGGTTACTTCAAACCAATTGAGTTTCACCCAGTAAGAGAGTTCGTTGAAGAGCAATCTGATCAGGCTATTGCAGAGAAAGCTATTGAGCTACTTAGAGCAGATCTGGCTGCTGGTCTAGATCATATTGTAATGGCTAGGGCTAGTACCATCAAAAGAGCCAAAGACATTTTTAAGTTATACGCTAATGAAGAGGACTTAAAACCAGTCTTAATCAACAGTAAGGTGAAAAAGAAAGCTGATGTCTTACAAGCAATAAGAAATAGAGAACACAAAATCATTGTTTGTGTTGATATGCTAGGTGAAGGCTTTGATTTACCACAGTTAAAGATATCGGCGATTCACGACCCGCATAAGAGCATAAACATTATGCTTCAATTCACAGGTCGCTTTACACGGACTACCCAAGATGTTGGTGATGCTAAGTTCGTGGCAAACATAGCTAACCCCAATGTTAACGAATGCTTGGAGGATTTGTACAAAGAAGATTCCGACTGGAACAACGTTATAAGTGACATCAGCTCTCGAAAAATCAAAGATGAGAAAGAGTATCAAGAGTTTCGAGCTGAATTTTCAACTCCAAGTAAGCTACTTGATTTAGGACTGACACCTAGCATTAGCACGGTTATTTATAGGATGCGCATAGCTACTTGGCAGCCAGAGCGATTTCAAAGGTTTGCGAATAAGCAATTTCAGATAGTGGATTCAGTTCTTAACGATGAAAAAAATACATTAGTTTTCTCTATAAAATCTTATTTGCCAGTTGGGTGGACAAGCTCAAAAGAACTATTCGATGAGTCTTGGGACTTGTATATAGCCTTTTATGACCAGAACACTAACCTTCTATTTATCCATTCTTCAGCTAAAGATGGTTTGGTTAAAAGGTTGGTGAAGTTAGTTGCTGAAAATGCAGCTCAAGTTCAAGGTGAGCATGTATTTAGATCTTTAGCTGGGCTAAAACGACTGAAGCTCCAAAATGTAGGTCTTAATAAAAATAAAAAAGGTCTGCGGTATTCAATGCATACAGGCACAGAAATTAACGAGCAGATTCCAGATATAGAAGCAAATAGAGCTACAAAATCTAATATTTTTGGCAAAGGGTACGAGAATGGTGAGCTAGTAAGTATAGGTTGCTCCCATAAAGGTAAAGTTTGGGCGATGGATAGTGATTCTTTGGACAAATGGATCACTTGGTGCAAGGGAGTCGGAGCAAAAATTCTAGATGAGACCATTGATACTAACGAAGTCATGAAAACTGCAATGCAGACTGAAGAGTTAGAAGAATATCCAGAAATCCCCCCTCTGTCTGTCGAATGGCCTGTAGAGCTACTAAGAAAAAATGAATCCAAGGTCACTATAAAGTCAGCTAATTGGGAAGATAACTTAATTAATTGCGAGTTATTGATAGCGGAAGTGCAAAATAAAGACCCTAAGGTACTAAGCTTGGTTCTAAAAAGTCAGTATGCAGTTAGCCCAATTGAAGTAACAATAACAGGCAAAGGTGAGGTCAGCTTCTTATCGCAAGATAATCTCGATATCAAACTTGGCGAGCAAGTTCAGCAATTATCTGATTTCTTTGATGAATATCCTCCAACCATATTTATGTGTGACACATCCGTTATTGATGGTGGGTTTAGGTATTACCCAAATGAAGACTATGCCTATTTATATGATGTCAATAATACAGAAGACTGGGATTGGGCAGGAGTTGATATATCTGTAGAGTCACAGACGACGACCAAATTAACTCACTCTATTCAATATCATACAATTCAGAAATTGAAAGGCCATTATGATTTAGTTTTTGATGATGACGGTGCAGGTGAAGTCGCTGATATCGTAGCGATAAAAAACAACGATGACAAAGAACTCGTCATTGACCTTTTTCACTGTAAGTATTGTTCAAAGAAAAATGGGGTAGCACGCCCTGGAGCAAGGGTTGACGACGTATATCAAGTGGCGGGGCAAGCGGAAAAAAGTGTTAAGTGGTTTGGTGATAAAGAGAAACTAATCTTACGACTGATGGATCGTGAGCGTACTAGGCTCAATCAAGGGAAGGCTTCACGAATTGATAAAGGCCAGTACGAAGATTTGATTCACTTTGCAAAGGTAGCAAGGTATTCAACTTTTAAGCTGGGTGTAGCTATTGTCCAGCCTGCTATATCAAAAGCTCAAGTATCTGAAGATCAATTATCAGTTCTAGGAGCCACGGCAGCTTATATTGATGAGATAAGTGGAGTTAAGCTAAGGGTTGTTATAAATCAATGATGTAATGGTTATTGGCAAAGTCTCGGTGGATGGTAAAGAATTATTTTTTGAGTATTTCTTAAACTGTAATTACGATTGTGTTAAAGCAATCAAAGCCTACCGTGGCAACTTGAGCCTACACAAGCCAATAAAGTAGTTGGACTGCTAACGCTTTTCCTGGTAGATACGGTTGCATTCACTCTATTTGGCGTATCAGACATAATCGAAGCTGAGAAGTCCAAAAGAGCATCAATCATAAATAGCGAAAGAGATCTATCTGGTTTATAAAAGCGAGTTGATCAAAAGGATTAAACAATAGCTGACTGTTTTCGTACATCAACATATTAGCCGACAGTTACTTGACTCTTGTGAAGAGTTCCCAAACGCTGCTCGTGGCATTTTTGTGAAGTCCAGCTTCGAGCGATAACCTGCCGTTCGCTACTACTATTTCCCATAAAAGTTATATACCAAGGTTCTATAACTGTGGCCAAAATTAATTGACCACTACAGCCCGGATTATGTCTTTTGAGGATAAACTTTTAGTATGTAGCGAAGATTCACTGGTTACTGATACTTAGCGATTTTTGTACTGCTCTTTGAAGTCATACTGAGCATTAACAACTTGGTCAATTCGCTTTTTCTACACATAAGTTTTATTTAAAAAAAATAGACAGGTATTTTTTGTGATTTTAAAGAAAATTGCTTCTACAGTTATGTTACTGAAACCCCTTTTTAACTGTAGAGAGTTAAACCTTTGTTATATATGTTTTCTATAGGTTTATTATTTTCTACATATAAATATTCTAACATTCGCTCCACGGTTTCAAAGTTAAGCAGACTGTCTATGGCGCGTGTATTACTCAAATTATCGGCGGCGTTTGCCTCACGTATAAAGCGGTTTCGCCACTGCGTTACTGTTACGGTAAAGGTAATATAAATAGCAACCGCCAATAAGGTTATTAACGCAAACCAAACAGAAAATAGCGTCCCAAAAATAATGGCAACGGTGAGTATTTCAAAAAGGGTGGGTACAATATTAAACATTAAAAAACGCATTAAAAAGCTCAGCCCACTCGTGCCGCGCTCTATATCACGGCTTATGCCGCCTGTTTGCCTATCGAGATGAAACGCAAGCTCTAGTGAGTGTAAATGTTTAAATACTTTTAAACCAATATCGCGCATAGCGTGCTCTGTCACACGCGAGAACACCGCATCGCGTACCTCGCCTAAAAACACGCTGGCAAACCTAAGTCCACCATACATAAGCAGTAGTAACGCCGGGATAACTAAAATAGGATTGATTGATTTATCTACCGAGTCGATAATTTCTTTTAGTGCCCAAGGCATTAAGAGTGTCGCGCCTTTAGCACCTATAAGCGCTAAAAGTGCAATAAATACTCGCCCTTTAAATTTAGTAATGTAAGGCCACAGTGTTTTAATGCTTTGTTTTAAGGTCATGGCATCGGCGCGTTTTATAGTACTGTGCTTGGAGCGCATTAAGGGTCTCAGTTAAATTAAATACTTAATTAATAAGCATTGTATTTTAATTACTTGCCCATATATACTACGCATCCCTTGTTTAGTTTGAAGTAACTATGTTTAACGTTCGTGTATTTATAACTGCTTTTTTGCTGTTTTGTGCGCTTTTTAGTGTGCAAAGTAGTGCGCAGTGCGCGACACACAAATTAAACACGGTAGCCATTTCATTGAGTGTATTTGCTGATAGCGTTGATTTAACTAAAACGCAGCCTATTTCAAAATCGGTAAAGGGCAGTGAGCACAAAAAAACGCATCAAACGGGCTTTGATGCGCATCAACCTAGGTTAACGGCTAGTAACTCTTCTTTATTTTTACATGCCACGCAAAGTGAGCCTGAATACGACCTTGTATTTGAGTTTTTTGCACAAACTCTTTTTAGAGAAATACACCTAAGGCCCAACGCTTTTGTTGTCCAACAGCCTTGGTATACACTTGTATCACATAGCAAAAAGTCGCGACTGAGCGGCTGGAAAGATGCAAACTTGCTCTACAGCGCTGTAACTACCTACCACGCTTAATTTTCTTATTTAATTTTTATTAGGTTTAACGTTTTACGTTTAAGCCTTGAGATTAATTGTGCTTTTAAAAAGTACGTTGCCAGTAATTTACTGGTAATAAGGAAAAAACATGTTAAGTGTAAAAAAAGATCAAAAGTCATTTATGGCTAAATTTAAATTAAGCTATATAGCCATGCTTATTGTGCTGATTTTATTAGCTATTAGCGCATTACCCAACTTATACCCTAATAAATCGTGGTTGCATGTAAGCAACGCGCCTCATAGCGAAACCCAAGCCGTGCTAAGTACTAACGCATTAGTTACTTTTTTAAATAATCAAGGCTTTAATGTTGAACAAGGGCTTGATAAACAAGCAACTATAAATATTTTATTAAACGAGCCAACTAAAAGCGCTCAAGCGCAAGCGGCTATAAAGGCGCAGTATCCAAACACACAAGTTAAAATTGTAGAACATGCAACAAGCCCACTTTGGCTGCAAGAATTTGGTTTATCACCAATAAAATTGGGCCTTGATTTAAATGGCGGCGTGTTATTTGTACTCGACGTAGATTTAGACAAAGCCGTTGATGAGCAATTAGTGAGTGCATATCAACAAGCTAAATCAATCATCGTAAAGCAAAAAGCGCATGGCCTTAAAGCGCTGAAAACGGATCATGGCTTTGAAATTAGCGCACTACCAAATGCGGTGCAAAAACTTAACCCAGTGATGGATGAGCTACAAAGTCGCTTTGCTAATTTAGCGGTTACAACAACCAATAATGGGGACGTTAAAAATGCACTATTTAGTTATTCAGAGCAAGGGCGCAGCAGCTTTGATAAAGAAGTAATGAGCCAAACACTCACCACGCTTCGCTCACGCATTGAAGAATTAGGTATTACCGAAGCCGTAACACAGCGCCAAGGTAAGCAGCGTATACGTATTGAGCTACCAGGCGTGCAAGACCCAACCGAGGCAAAGCGCATCATAGGTGCAACTGCATCACTTGGGTTTTACCAGTTAAAAGAAGTAGGTGGTCAAACATTTAATATGCAGTCGGGTGGGACCATTAAACTTGATCCTGTGCCTATTTTTACCGGTGATCACATTAATAATGCCAACATAGGGCGCGACGACTGGGGTAAACCCCTTGTGCAGCTTAGCCTAGATGGGCAAGGCGGCGATGCTATGTCGGCGTTTTCAAAAGCTAATATTGGTAAGCCTATGGCCACGGTTTACTCTGAGTACTCTCAAAATGCAAACGGTGAAACCGTTAAAAAAAGCGAAGTTATAAACGTGGCTAATATTGCACAGCACTTAAGCTCACGTTTTAGCATTACCAATATGAAAAGCCAACAAGCAGCGGCAGATTTAGCCCTGTTATTACGCGCAGGCTCACTAACCGCGCCTGTAACTATAGTGCATGAGCAAACAATAGGGCCAAGCCTTGGCAGCGAAAATATTAGTAATGGTTTAGCCGCATTAATGTTGGGCATGGGGATTACACTTGCCTTTATGGCGCTGTGGTATCGCCGCTTAGGGCTTATTGCAAACGTAGCGCTGTTATTAAATTTAACATCGCTTGTTGGCCTCATGTCGTTATTACCAGGGGTTGTATTAACCCTGCCGGGTATTGCTGGGCTTGTGCTTACTATTGGTATGGCGGTAGATACCAACGTTATTATATTTGAACGAATTAAAGAAGAGCGCAGAAAAGGGCGCTCTGCATATCAGGCGATTCAAGAAGGTTACAAACAGGCGGCCAATACAATATTTGATGCCAATATAACCACTATGATCACCGCGCTTATTTTATACGGCATAGGTTACGGCCCAGTTAAAGGCTTTGCCATCACATTGGCACTTGGTTTAATAACCTCTGTATTTACTGGCGTGTACGTATCAAAAGTACTAAGCCAAACGTTATATTTAAAAATGGCTAAAAAAGCAGGAGTAAATGCACATGCTTAACACTTTTTTAAAAGGCGAGGCGGGCACGCGTCTGCGTTTTTCGGGCATGCTTTTGAGCGCCATACTTGTACTGCTATCGGTATTTACACTTAGTCAAAAAGGGCTTAATTTTGGACTCGATTTTACCGGTGGCTACCTAACGGAATTTACCACCAGCCAAGGTGTTGAGCTAAAAGAGCTTCAATCGTTTATTACTAAAAATCACAATGGCGAGTTTGAGCTAACCGCGCAAGGCAATAGCCATTTTCAACTACGCGAAGCGCCTAGCGATTCAACAGCAAATAGTAATGATTGGCAATCTGCCATTACTCAAAACGCAGATATGAACGCTGAGGTATTATCGTCAGCGTATATTGGCTCACAAGTGGGTGATGAACTGTTTGAGCAAGGTTGTTTAGCCCTGTTTTCAGCTATGGTTGCAGTCATGCTTTATTTAGCGGTGCGGTTTGAATGGCGTTTAGCTGTTGGCTCAGTAGTTGCGCTAGTGCATGATTTATTACTGGTACTGGGGCTATTTTCGCTATTTCAACTTGAGTTTAATTTAACAGTACTTGCCAGTTTACTCGCCATTATAGGCTATTCACTTAACGATTCTATAATAGTGGGTGATAGAGTACGCGAGCTTTTACGTGTTAAATCTAATAATGCACTTAGCCCCGCAAGTATTATAAATAGCGCGATTAAAAGCACGTTAACGCGTACACTTATTACATCGGGCACCACACTTGCTACGGTTGCCAGCGTTTGGTTACTCGCAGGCGCGCCATTACAAGGCTTTGCCATTGCATTATTTACCGGCATTGTAGTAGGTACGTTTTCGTCTATTTGTATAGCGGCAACCTTGCCTGAGCTTTTAGGGTTAAGTGCTAAAAACTACGAAGAAAAACTCGATGTAAAAACCCAAGCATTAATGGATATGCCATAAATGCGAGTCTAAATGATTAAGTAAACATATCGGCGCTTAAAATAATGGTTTTAAGCGCCTTATAACGTTAAAATTAACCACATAGTTTACAGCATTGGTTATTAGCGCTCCCTCATGAACAAAACCCACGTAATTGAACACCTTAAATTTGCACTTGAAGCACAATTAAACAGCGCAAAACAAGCTGCCAAAGCCGCGCATGACGCAGCAACTCACGAAGAAAGCGTAGCAGAAACACAATATGATACCCTAGGGCTCGAAGCCGCTTATTTAGCACAAGGCCAAGCCGAGCGTGTAAACGAATGCTACAAAAGCATTAAACAATTTGAAGCCATTTTTAAAGAGCCTACTCACAATAAAGTGATTATAAGCTCACTCGTTTGTTTAGAAGATGAAAGCGCCTTACAAAAATGGTTTTATTTAGGCCCAGCCGCAGGCGGGTTAACGGTTGAAGTAAAAGGGCAAACTATTCAAGTGGTTACACCTGAAGCACCACTGGGTAAACAACTTTTAGGCAAGCAGCTTGACGATGAAGTAAGCCTAAGTATTGCAGGCAATAACCATGAATATGAAGTGGTAGAAATTTTATAAAACATTGGTTTTATATGTATGCCGGATAATCAAAGCGCCATATGACAAAGCCAATCTGTCTCATAACATTATTAAAAGTCGTTTTGGTGTATTTTACCAGCAGAGATTTTATAACATACGTAATTTATTGTTTACATTAGAGTTGTTTGGTGGAATTATTGAGCTATGTAATATACGCCGTTTTGGGGTGTTATAAACCACCAAAATGGTGTTCAATAAGTTGTTATGTACCTATGAAACTTAAATTAGCATTGGTGATAATCTTTATAGCTTTGACTGCGCTAGTTTGGCAGCCAGCGAAGACTTTTCTTCTCCAAGATTCGTGTTTAGACAATGGAGGGAAATGGGCATTAAATGGTAACTTTTGTATTTATCAAAATTGCGCTGAAACTAGTTCTTGCAAACCAAGCTATAGAAATAACTCAATTTGCGAAGAGTTAAAGTTAGGTATATCTCAAAACGAATTGTATTTTCATTTAGGTATGCCTGAATCTAGCTCAGATAATAATTTTATATTTACAGGTGGTGGCGGAGAAAATACAATTCAAGCTACCATAAAATCTGGTAAAGTTGTTAAATTACAATGCGGTACATAACAAGCAATTAAAGCGGGACTTTTTACAGTTTGCTCGGTTTCGCTTCGCTACACAACTTTAGCAAACTAATAAAAAGCCCCTCAATGTGGGCGTTAACTACCACTGAACATGGAAAGATATGAGCTCTGAAATAATATGGAACGATTGCAGAACATGTAATCAAAATACCAAACATACAGTGCTTGGAAAGACAAGCAAGGCAACTCCCCCTGATATTTATCACGATGAAACAAAGTACTTTCTATTGGAGTGCAATGGTTGTGAAACGATAGCTTTTCGCGAAGAGTATCATGATTATGAAGAGTACTACCCAATTAGTGAAGATGAGTATGAGCATCCCATTTCGGTAGAAACATATCCGCATTTCATTAAGAATCATGTTCCACTTGAGTTTTCATTTGATTTACCTCCAATAGTCGAAAACATTTACAAAGAATCAATCATCGCAATTCAACGGGGTGCGTATACCCTAGCAGGCTTAGGGCTAAGAGCGACGATAGAAGCCATATGTAACGACAAAGAAATAACGGGTAGAAATTTACAGATTAGAATTAACAATATGAGTAGATCAGGAATGATTTCAAAGTCTGACACCCAGAGATTGCATGCGATTAGGTTTATGGGTAATGACGCTGCTCATGAAATAAAAAAGGCAAAAAAAGAGTCTGTAATGATCGCCTTGAAAATTGTAGAGCATTTGCTCTTATCTGTTTATATATTCGAAAATGAAGTTTCAAAATATTTGGAAACACCAATCAGCACGTTAGATGAATTAATTCCTATCTTGGATAAGAAGCTTAAAGTAATCGACTCAGATTCTACATTTACTTTCGTAAAACTGCTTGGAACCGCAAAACGAAGAATATTAGAAGGTATGGATTCACTGGAAACAGAGTTAATCCAAAGAGTAAATGATGGCAACTACGATAAAATAGAGGTTACCGCTCAGCCTGATGGCACAACCGAATCTAGCCAGTGGTTTAAAAAAGCTGCTGGTAGTTAACAATCACATTAAGTCGGTCGCAAGCGCCCTGGGACAGAAACACGTGGGCTCTGTCGCTTCGCTCGGATTTTAGTCCACGTGGTACTGCCCCTTATGTGGGTGTTAGGAGTCAGGTTGGAAACTGATAATAACTAATTATACACCCACCTAAATTTTGAAATTTAGATGGATGTTAGTCCAAATAAATAGTTTGTTCGAACCAGTTTTCGCTACGCTTGAATGTCTGCTAAGCTGGGCAAGAGTAAAAAAGGAAGTGTTTTGATTCACAGATTTTTATCAATATCCGCGATGCTCTTTTTATTATCAGCTTGCACAACAGGTGAACTTTATTACACGAAGGTTTCTGGCGAACGCGTTTTAGGGTGTGATGTGGAGTTTGTTGGCTTACCAAGCGTTGATAAGTTTGCGGTTGAATACGCACTTAGCCTTTGCGCGAAAAGTTCTATGAAAAAAGGGTATTCCATAGATAAAGAACAGGAATACCTACTTACCCTAGACCTTCAAATTCCAGAGCCAAAATGTGGTCAATCTTGGAACCATAAGTCGGCAAAAGAGCATTATAGAGCTGGCAAATTGTCAAAGAAGGAATATGGCTATATTGTTGCTCACATAGACTTAGGTTTAGCGGTTGTTAACGAATGTTCACCAACAACTCAATAAAATTAACCATTTAGATCGTTGTGGCGAGACATGCAAGATGGCCTCGCCATTTATCCGACCTACGAGTTAGCCTTTTTCACAAACTTCGCTGTTACCATCATTTCGCCAATACCATCAACTTTGCAATCTAGCTCGTGATCTTTTTTATCAAGCACACGCCTTACGACCGCTTTGGTACCAATTTTAATCACTTGTGAGCTGCCTTTAATTTTTAAATCTTTGGCTACGGTTACTTTATCGCCATCATTAAGTAGGGTGCCGTTGGCATCTTTAACTAAAATTGCGTCTTCATCGTTTGTACTATTTGGGTTCCATTCATAGGCGCATTCAGGGCAAATAAGCATTTGTTGGTCTTCGTAAACATATTCAGATTGGCACTGTGGGCAGGCAGGGTGTGACATTTATAACGCTCATAAAATAGTAATTTTGCGTATTTTAATCTGCATTAATAGGAAAAAAGTAAAGGGGTCAAATCTTGACTTCAGACATCAAGCGCTTTTGAAAGAAATAGTAAACGACTCGAGTAAATAGAGCCTGCTTTTTTCATATAAAAGGTGGAGTATGACCGTCAAGAAAAAAATAAACAGGCAACCATCCTAAATTTTACAGTTTACGCATAGGTTCGTCTGTTAAATTAAAGTGGGTGTCAAGTTTGGTTTTCGTTACGGAGTTAGGTTGAATCGATTATGAATGATGAGTCAAGTAAGAGAAAGTCTTGTGAGCTTGCGAAGGCGTTGTTAACAAGCAATGAAGACTATTTGGATACTGTCTTAGCTTTGTCATTTTTAGGAAATAATATTCATGGTCAATGTTGGGAAACAGAGTTTCATATTTTTGGGCTAATTACATCAGAAACTGATCATTTGCCACTTAAAAAAGTCAGGCAACATTGTAGCGATGAGTTATTATCTAAATCTGACAGTGAAATACAAGAAACTATTAATTATTATTCAACGCAAGTACACGCTGCATGCACTGAAATATTGGAAAAATATGGCAATGTATAACAAACAAGTCATCCCAAAACAAAACAATCAGCATGACACCGATCCAAATTACCAATACAATAAACGCTTATACTTATAAATTAACTGTCGGATGGCATGGCTCCGCCACTTATCCGACCTACGTCAATGTTGTATATATCCTAAAATTACGCTTTATTTAGCTAATGTGTAACAAATAGAGCAGTGGATGTGTAATGCGATATCGTCGTAATTATGTTAAAGGTGGGACGTACTTTTTTACCGTTAATTTGCTCGATAGGAATAAATCGTTGTTGGTTGAACATATCGATTTATTAAGAGAGTCTATCCGTATTGTTAAATTCCAAAGGCCATTTTATATAGATGCATGGGTTGTGCTACCCGATCACCTTCATGCGGTTTTAACCTTACCAGATGGTGATATGGATTATTCGAGTCGCTGGCGAGAAATTAAAAAGCGATTTTCAAAATCTCTCCCAAAAACAGAGTTTTTAACTCAAACACGAAAACGTAAAAATGAGCGCGGAATTTGGCAGCGCCGGTTTTGGGAGCACACCATTAAAAATAATGATGATTATTGGCATCATATTAACTACGTTCACTTTAATCCGTTAAAGCACGGTTTAGTTAGTCGAGTAGTTGATTGACCTTATTCAAGTTTTCACAGAGCCGTAAAACAAGGTGTTTATACAAATAATTGGTGTGGCGAAAAAATATAAATTATTCGTAGGTCGGATAAGCGAAGCGCCATCCGACGAAGCCATAGTTACATTATACATTTTAGCCTTGTATATACTCTATTGTTGAATGAAATGTCCTAGGTCTTTATGGCGCGTCGGATGGCATGGCTTCGCCATTTATTCGACTTACCCAGCTAGTTAGCCTTTTTTACAAACTTCGCTGTTACCATCATTTCGCCAATGCCATCTACTTTGCAATCTAGCTCGTGATCTTTTTTATCAAGCACACGCCTTACGACTGCTTTTGTACCAATTTTAATAACTTGTGAGCTACCTTTAATTTTTAAATCTTTGGCTACGGTTACTTTATCGCCATCATTAAGTAG
>NZ_JBBEVD010000044.1:0-110153 GCF_037414265.1 Pseudoalteromonas sp. C12FD-1 | reverse complement strand
TTGCGTCTTCATCGTTTGTACTATTTGGGTTCCATTCATAGGCGCATTCAGGGCAAATAAGCAGTTGCTGGTCTTCGTAAACATATTCAGATTGGCACTGGGGGCAGGCTGGGTGTGACATTTATAACGCTCATAAAATAGTAATTTTGCGTATTTTAATCTGCATTAATAGGAAAATATAGTTAATCAATATTTTTTATCTTCACGCTAAAAATATCTCGTTTGTGTGGTTTTAAAAAAGGGCATATAAAGCAAATGTCGCTTAAGCAATTTAAGCGCTAACACTTACAGTAGGTATTTGTTAAAGCACCCATCGTATTAAGTGATACGCGCAATGCCCACTTAGTACGCTGGGTGTTTCTATTTATAGTGCTGAGTATTTTATTAGGCATGCTTTTTATATTTCTGACTTAACTAGGAAAAGTCGTGTTTAAAACCTTAATAGTGGTTGATAACAACGAGCAAACACTTGCTCAATCGTTCGAAAATGTCATTACGTTTAATAGTTACTTACGTGATTACCCAAAACATAATGAACCTAAAACCCGCATTATTAATTTATGCGACTCAAGCCAATACTTGAGTAAGGGTTACTATTGCTCACTGCTTGCAGAGGCGCGTAAGCACCAAGTTTTGCCAAGTGTAAAAACAATAAACGCGCTTAGAAGTGGCCAAGCTCCTATGTCAAATGTGGGGCAAATTGATGGCGAAATTTACTTTGGTAATGCCTTAAACGAATTACAAAGCAAAGCGGCTAAATCGGTATTTAAACAATACCCAGCGCCTATTTTATATGTAGATGAGCAAGGTTTGTTACAGCAAGGTTCGCTAAATACTTTAAACGATGAACAATATAGCAATTTTGTAGCAAAACTAAATACATTTACCCAAACACAATGGCGTATTGGTACTGTGCAGCGCCGTTTTAGATGGGACATGGCAATACTGGTTGATCATAACGAAAAAGTACCACCGAGCGATAAAGACGCCATTGCCCGCTTTATAAAAGCAGCGGCTAAACACGGTATTAATGCACAAGCACTCAGTTTTGATGAAATAGACAATATTGCCCAGTTTGATGCGTTATTTATTCGTCAAACTACAGCGATTGACCATCCAACGTATCGCCTTGCAAGTAAAGCGCAAAGCCTAGGTTTAGTGGTAATTGACGATGCTGAATCTATTTTACGTTGTTGTAATAAAGTGTATTTACACGATGCGTTTAATTACCAAAAAGTACCCAGTTTAAAAACCGTGGTAGTGGCTGATCAATCAGCGCAAACGCTTGAGCAATTAGAAGAGACGTTTACCTATCCGCTGGTGTTAAAAATGCCTGAAGGGTCGTTCTCAAAAGGGGTGTTTAAAGTTGCAAACCGCAGTGAGCTTGAAGCAAAACTAACCGAGCTGTTTGATTATAGCGCATTGGTACTTGCACAAGAATACATGTATACCGAGTACGATTGGCGAGTGGGTGTGTTAAATGGCCGTGCTATATATGCGTGTCGCTATTTAATGGCACGCAACCATTGGCAAATTTATAACCACGACGCTAAACGGTTTTTCTCGGGTGGTTTTGAAACGTTACCTACCTTTGAGTTACCAAAAGCTGTACTAGATGCCGCTTTAAAAGCATGCAAAACAGTGGGTAAAGGGTTATATGGCGTAGATGTTAAAGAGCATCAGGGCCGTGCTTATGTGCTTGAAGTAAATGACAATCCAAGTATTGATCACAAAGTTGAAGACGGCTATTTAGGCGACGAACTATACATGATCATTATGGATGAATTTAAACAACGTTTAGAAGCGCGAGGCCGTGGTTAATAACATGAGCAACCTTGTTATTAGAAAGGCAATTAGCAGTGATTTAAACGCACTAATTGATGTTGAAAACGCGTGCTTTAATAACGATAAATTGAGCCCGCGTAGCTTAAAGCGCTGGTTAAGTGCTAAGCACGGTATTTTGCTAATCGCAGAAAATAGCGAACAAGTATGCGGCTATGGGCTGGTGTGGTGCCATAAAGGCACGCGTTTGGCACGTTTATATTCGCTTGCTGTAAAACCCACAATGCAAGGTAAAGGCATTGCCAAAATGCTTTTAGCTGCGCTTGAAAAACAAACGTGTGAGCGCGGGCGAATTTACCTTCGTTTAGAAGTGGCCGTAAATAACGACAGTGCTATTGGGCTTTATAAAAGTTTGGGTTACAGAGTGTTTGGCCAATATAGCGATTATTATGACGATCACAGTGATGCGTTGCGAATGCAAAAAAATATTCGCCAAACGAGTGAGCTAAAAGTAGCGCGATTAACGCCGTGGTATCAGCAAACTACCGAGTTTACCTGTGGGCCAGCGGCGTTATTAATGGCAATGGGGGCACTTAAGCCAACAACCGAGCTTAGCCAATCACATGAGCTGGCACTTTGGCGTGAAGGTACCACCATTTTTATGACCTCAGGCCATGGTGGTTGCCATCCGTTTGGTTTGGCACTTGCCGCTAATAAGCGTGGTTTTAAAAGCGAGGTAATGGTTAATACCACAGAGCCTTTGTTTTTAGATGGCGTACGCAATGAAAACAAAAAAGTGGTACTTGCCACCGTGCATCAACAATTTGTAGATGGTATTGCACAGGCAAATATACCGCTTGTGCATAAAGATGTTGAGCTTGAGCATATTGAACAGTGGTTAAGCGAAGGCTTTAGTGTGCTCTTATTAATTAGCACATACAGTTTTGATGGTAAAAAATCACCTCATTGGGTGTGCGTTACCCACCTTGATGAGCACTGCGTGTATGTTCATGACCCGTTTTGCGAGCCAGGAAGCGACAAACAACTCGCAATAGATTGCCAGTACGTACCTATAGCACGCAGTGATTTTAGTAAAATGTCAGCATTTGGTGGCCAACGGCTAAGAACCGCAGTGGCCATTGCTAATAATTAATAGGTTTAATGTAAAGAGTGACTTTTTTAGATTTAATTGATGTAGCCCCTTATTCTTGGGCAGCCATTGGCACCGCCGCTTTTTGTGGTGCCATAATTGGTTTAGAGCGCCAGTTACGCGGTAAACCTGTGGGTATTCGCACATCTGCTTTAATAACTTTAGGCACGTATTTGTTTTTATCGACCGCGTTTAACTTACAAGGCGATGTAATTGATCATTCTCGTGTAGTGGGGCAAATAATTACAGGTATAGGCTTTTTAGGCGCTGGCGTAATGCTTGCAAAAGACGGAGCCGTAGTAGGGGTTACCTCAGCTGCAACCATTTGGGTGCTTGCCTCTATTGGCGTAATGATAGCCACCGACAATCTAGCTGCTGCCATTAAGCTTTCGGTGCTGGTGGTTGGTATTTTATATGGGGTAGATGTACTAGAGGCAAAATTTAAAAGCTTAAGTAAAGGCGTCCATACTAAAGTAAAAAATTATCAAAAACGTTACTACCGAAAAGACTTTAATGACCCAGAACGCCACTGATTTAACGCCACTAATTTAGTGGCGTTATTACTTGCATTAACCAAATAACTTTCTTCTCACTACTTTTCTATACTCGCTTGGCGTTTGGCTTAGCACTTTTTTAAATACGCGAGTTAGATGGCCTTGGTCGTTATAGCCAACCTCAAGCGCCACTTCTTGAATAGTTAAATTAGACGACGCTAATAACTCTTTAGCACCTTCAACCCGTAATTGTTGCCAATATTCTATCGGACTTTGGTTAGTGGCAAGTTTAAAGCGCCGTGTAAAGGTACGGTAGCTTAAACTAAATTGTGCCGCTACTTCTTGCAGGTTTAACTCGCTGGCTAAATTGGTTTTAAGCCAAAACTGAATTTGCGCTATTAGTTCATCTGGGTGGCGGTCAACCGCGCCTTCAAGGTAGCGCTGATCTTCGTAGGGTTTACGTACTTCGTGCGAAAAGTTACGTTCTACGTGCTGCGCAGCTGCTTTGCCGTAATATTGGCTAATAATATGTACGATCACATCGGCAAGGGCATTTAAGCTTGCCACCGTATACATGCGCTCAGATTGGGTGATAAAAAAGTCGGGCTTTAGGCTGACCAAAGGGTAGTCGTGGCTAAATTGTTTTGCATAATGCCAATGGGTTGTTGCGGGGTGCCCATCAAGTAACCCTGCCTCTGCAACTAAGCAATTACCAGTACCCACACCAATTAGTTGGCTGCCAGTTTCAAAACTTTCTTGCAGCCATTCAACCACTTCTTTATTAGTACGAACAACTGGGCGAGGGTTTCGCCATATACCGGGTACAATAATTAAATCGTTATGCGGTGCGTTGGCTGTAGTGAAATCGGGAACTATAGCAAGACCAGTACGGTTTTGTATTGGCTCATTATTTTTAGCAATTAAATTTATACTAAGTGGTCTAAAATCAGCTTGGTTTAAATGGCCTTTTGCATAGGCTTCGCCGGCTCTTAGCATTTCAATAGGGAGTGTTAAACTGGTAATAAGTAAATGCGGGTATACTGCTATGGCAATATTTAACGCTGGGTTTACTGATTTGTTATTCATGTGAATGCTCCGACCAGTACTTTTTGGCCTTTAATGCTGAATATTTGGCTATTAAAGCACAAAGTGCTGTGGTTAATCCATTTAAACTGTTTGCTTCTCCTATAACACGTTTTAAAGGTTAATTATGACAGCATTACCTGTAATTGTAGGCATGGGCGGTATTAACGCCGCAGGCCGAACTTCTTTCCATCAAGGTTACCGCCGTATCGTGTTAGATGCATTAAACGCACAAGATCGTAGTGAAACATTTTTAGGCCTCGCCACTTTAATGAACTTGGTACGCGTTGTTGATGGCCAATTACAAGATACAAACGGTAATAATGTTGAGCAAAGCGACATAGAAGCACGCTTTGGTGAGCAAATTATTGCTGGGACGCTTATTCGTAAAATTGAAAAAGAACATTTTGATGCAGATGCCACGCCTTGGCAGCAAAAAATGACCTTAAAGACATCTGACGAAAACGCAATTGTATTTGAAACTCGCGCACGTGATTTACCAACCCCTGTGCCTGCAAGCTGGAATGTGCAAGAGCTTGACGGCAAAAAAGTAAAAGTAACGATAGCCGCAGACTTAGACGTAAAGCTTGATTCTACACGTGACAACCCAATTAAATCGGCAGGGCAGTTTCCTACTGGGTTTGATCCATCAATTATGTATAACAGCCGTTATCAGCCACGCGGTTTGCAAGCCACCATTTTTGCTGCAAACGACGCTATTAAGTCAACAGGACTTGACTGGCAACGTATAATGAATAGCGTAGAGCCAGATAAAATTGGTACCTATTCAGCCTCTGTTATTGGCCAAATGGACGATAAAGGATTAGGTGGTTTAGTTAAAGCGCGCCAGCAGGGCGATCGTGTTAGTACTAAGCAATTAGCACTTGGCTTAAATACGATGTCTACTGATTTTATAAACGCGTACGTTACAGGTAATGTAGGTACTACGTTTTCTACCTCGGGCGCATGTGCCACATTTTTATATAACTTACGCGCTGCAGTAAACGATATTCAAGCTGGGCGTACCCGTGTTGCGGTTGTTGCAAGTGTTGAATGCGCTATAACGCCTGAAGTAGTCGAAGGCTTTGGTAATATGAGCGCCCTTGCAAATGTTGAAGGCCTGCGCCGTTTAGATAACTTAAGCAGTGAACAAGAGCCCGATTACCGTAAAAGCAGCCGCCCGTTTGGCGAAAACTGTGGTTTTACATTAGGTGAAGGCGCGCAAGTGACTATTTTAATGGATGATGCATTAGCACTAGAGCTTGGTGCAGACATTATGGGCTCAGTACCAGATGTATTTGTAAATGCCGATGGCATTAAAAAATCAATCACCTCGCCGGGCCCAGGTAATTACATTACCATGGCTAAATCTGCGGCATTGGCAACAAGCTTATTAGGTAAAGACGCGCTACAAAATCGCAGCTTTATTTTAGCGCATGGTTCAAGTACGCCACAAAATAGAGTAACTGAGTCACTTATTTATCATAAAGTAGCACAAACCTTTGCCATTGATAGCTGGAAAGTAACAGCGCCAAAAGCTTATGTAGGGCATACAATTGCCCCTGCTAGTGGCGATCAGCTTGCGATAGCGCTGGGTGTATTTAGCCATAATATTATGCCGGGTATTACGACTATAGATAAAGTTGCTGACGATGTTTATGCAGATCACTTAGATATACGTAACAGTCATTATGATTGCGGCGATATGGACATAGCTTTTATAAACTCAAAAGGCTTTGGCGGTAATAACGCCACTGCGACTGTACTTAGCGCTAAAGTAACAATGCAAATGCTTGCTAAGCGCCATGGTGAAAAAGCAATGAGTAATTACGCTGATAAGCATACATCTGTTGTTGCTGCGCAAAATACCTATAAAGCACAAGCAGATCTAGGCAAGTACGAATTAGTATACCGTTTTGGCGATGGCGCCATAGATGATAACGATATTGTAATTGGCGAAGAGGGCATTGAACTACCTGGTTTTGATAAAGCCATTTCGTTTACTACAACCAACTCCTATCAAGATATGTTTTAAGCACACATACTTGAATCCAAAGGCGCTGTTTAAGGCGCCTTTTTTTATGCTTGAATTTTACCTAGCTGAGTTTTGCTGCGATTAAAAAATAATCGCTTTTGTTGTTTCTTGTATTGCGTTTATGGGCTAGATTTGTTTTTATATTAGAAACATAATCTAGGATGGATAAATCGATGAAAAAACGTTTACTCGCACTTTCTTTAGCTTCAACCTTTACTCACCTATCTGCATCAGCGGATGACTTTGTACCTGCACAGGTAATAAATAAAAATTACGACCAGCTCACTAATACGTCACCACGCGCATCAAGGTTAGAAGGCATTAACTTAAGTAGCTACGTGGTTGATAAAAACGGGCAGGTGAGTGATATCGAAATTGTAGCCACGGCAGGGCAAAAAAAATATCAACGAGAAGTCGTCGATTACGTTTCTAAACTTAATTATAAAAGTGCACAAATTAATGGCGGTGCTGTTTCTACAGCTAAAACTATTACGGTAAGCTCACAAAATGTACATGCTAGTTTTTCAAACGATCAGGCATCTCCTGGCTTTTTTAAAGATTATGAAAAAGCCAGCCAGCTTATCGATGATAAAAAGTTTGATGAAGCTAAAACGTATATTACTGAGCTTGAAAACGAACATACTAAAAACACTGTTGAAATAGTTTTACTGGCTTGGCTTAAAAGCCAACATAGCTACTTTGTAAAGGATTGGAAAAGCTTTGATAAGTCTATTTATGAAGCCTTTTTGTTTAGAGATAACTTGCCGGATCAAATAAAAAAACGCGTTATTAAAAATGCGCTACAGTGGTTTATTTCAAAGCAAGATTACGTACGTGCTTACGATGCAATTGATGCATTAGGCGATATAGAATCTATAACCTTTTCAGAGCAAAACAAAGCGCAGCTATTAGCGCAAGTAAACGATATATATAAAAATTCGGGTGATATTAATCAGCAAATTTCACTTGAGTCTGAGCAGGCTGTTTTACCTTTATTGTCTAAAAGCGAAGCTGTATTAAAGGCTGAAAAACCATTGTCTAAAGTTCAGCTTAGATGTGAAAACAAAGTAGTGGATTACGATACAAGCGCTATTGATAAAATTGTAATTTCTAAAAATGATATGCGCTGTGGATTATTAATTAAAAGTGCTCATGCCCAAACTGTGACCCTAAAACAAAGTGGTAAAAGCTTTTTATAGCTATTGAGCAAGCTCGCTTATCAATAAAAACCCCGCAGTGTATGCGGGGTTTTGTTTTAAATGTATTTAGCAATTAAGCTGTGTTTGTTATTGCGCTTCCAACCTAAATAGCGTTTAGCAAGTAGCGTTGTTAACCCTATAACCACAGCTATAAATAATAGGGTTGCGCCATAACTCATACCGTAACCAGCTGGAAGGCCTACTAATGTATCTCCGTAAGTCATATCGCTAAAATTAAGCCCTAAAACGGGGATTAGTAGCCAAGCTAATGCGTGCAATAAGTACAAATGTACAAGGTATGAAAACATACTGGTTTTTCCGAGCACTTGTAAAAAGTCACGAGAAAAATCGGTTTTTAGATGGCTTAAACACTTAAGTGCAATAAGCCCAAGGCCAACTGTGAGCAACATGAACTGTAATGACAGTGGGTACTTTGTAGGGTTTAAAAACGACATAACGGTTTCAAACGTATGGTCATGAATTGTAAAAGTTGAAGTATCGCCGTATAAATTAAAACCTCGTAATACTGCATATAAAGCTAAGCAACTTACACCAAGTAAAGCAGCATGGTTTATTGATTTTGTACTGTATTGTTTTGCTTTGTAATAAACACCAGCGCAATAAGCGAGTGCCATTAAGCCTACAATGGGGGCTACAGGGTAGGTTGTTCTGATTTTAAAATCGAAAGGCAGTTCGAGTACATTTTTTTGATGAACGATAGACCAAAGCGTATTTGCTAGCGTATTAGGCTCAAAACTTACACCATCAAACATATTGTGGCCAAATACTAATAATAGGCCAGCTATAAATACAGCATGTAGGCCAATTAAACGAAGCAGCCCCAGCATTACAAATCCCCAGCCAATAGCCCATATAACTTGTGCGTATAACATTGGAAATAACGGGTTAAAGCTCCACGACCATGAGACGATTGTAAATTCAAACAAAATAAGTACCAAACCGCGAACAATCAAGTTTTGTGAAAATGCTTTGGTGGAGGCATATTTATGCTCGGTTATAGCCGCCGAAAGCCCCGCTAAAAATACAAATAAAGGGGCGCAAAAGTGTGAAACAAAGCGCGTAAAAAAGGTGAGGGGATCAGTCCCTGGAATAGTCATCGGGTCGGTGACTGAATAATTTAGGCAGTAATACATGCCATGGTCTATCACCATAAAAATGATGATAATACCTCGAAGTAAATCAATGTGATGCAATCGAGGCGTTACGGATGGGGTCGACATAGTTAAGCTCAAAACGCGTGTTGAAAATTTACCGGTATTATATGTTATATAATAACGCCATGCGAGTTTGAGGGAGTTAGTTTATGTGCATGTAAGCTGCACTTTTTAAAGTTGGTAAAAAGTTTAGTATTCAGATTTGTGGCTATTTAAACTTTTTAACGTACCTGAGTGTTATAAAATTAATAACAGCGAGCAGTATCGCTATTTCATAACGGCTGTAGGCTACAGCAATGCCAATTAACCCCATATTCCAGATACTTGCTGCGGTTGCAGTGCCTGATGTTGACTTATTATTTTTTAAAATTGCACCACCGCCTATAAAACCAATACCAGTGATTATGCCTTGTAGCATTTTAGACTGCGCTTCTGCGCCATCTAAAACCGACATAGCTATTAATGCATACCCACACGATGCTACGGCAACTAATGGAAAAGTTCTTAACCCTGCACCATCGTGGCTGCGCTCTCTATCGTAAGCCATAGGAAGAGCCAGTAAATAGGCTATGCCGAGGTGAATTAAATTATCTATGATTTCGTTCCATTGTAAATCAATTTCCATTGTTATTCCTGTTGGTAAAGTTTGTAAATTAATAGCAATAGATAAGCCAACTTAAAACTAATTATAAAACAGTGACTTATTAGTTAATTGTGCCCCTAAAGTTAAAAGAACTAGAAACATTTACACAATCAGTTACGCTTTTACTCAATAATGAACATAAATAGCAATGTGCAGACGTTGCTTTTGAGAGAATTTAAATAACACGTTTTTCATTACTTCCGCCGAGGTTTTCACCTATTAAACCCTAAATTAGCTCACTTAATTAAGCAATTGGCATAAGAAGATTTGAACTGTGTATTAAAGCGCCTTATTCTTTTAAACATAAACAACATATGCGCGAGAGCCACTTGCACTTAACAACTCCAAAGCTTGAAAAAACAGCCTTATTTCTTTGCATTAGTTTATCTATTGTCGCTTTTTTATTTCCTGAATTACTAACGACAAACTTACAGCCAATTATTAATGATTTATTAGGCTTGTTAGGAGCACCATTTTTTATTTTGGTAAATCTTTTACTATTTGCGGTAATTGTTATTGCGATTAGCCCAATTGGGCAACGTAAAATGGGTGGAGAACAGGCCCATATTGAATTTAGTCTGTTTGGCTGGCTTTCTATGCTTTTTGCGGCAGGAATGGGATCGGGGCTCATTTTTTGGGGTGTAGCAGAACCTGCACTTCACTCAGTTAATCCTGTACTAAAACAAAGTTTATATGCAAACACTCAAACGAGTGGCTTGGCGCTTACACTTGTAAACTGGGGAGCACATGCATGGGCACTGTATGCGGTGTTTGGTTTAGTTTTAGGAGGGCTTAGTACTCAAAGTGGTAAAGCTGGCGATATAACCGCGCCTGTAATTAATGCAACCAAAGGGATTATTAATAGAGGTTGGCAATTAAAGTTGAGCTTTAGTATTAAACTTATAGCCATATTTGCAATATTTTTTGGCGTCGTAGGGACTATTGCAAACTCAACGTTATTGCTTCGTAAAGGATTGGAGTTAAAGCTTGGCGTTGAGTCGGTATTGCTTTCAGGTTTTATTATAATTAGTTTGATCGTTATTTTGTATACGGCTTCGGCAAAGCTTGGCCTGAAAAAGGGTGTTCAAGCGCTGAGTAAGTTTAATGTTTTTTTAGCTTTTGGGCTGATTATATGGTTATTGTTTTATGTACCGATAAAACCAATTATTGATATAGCAATTGGGGGGACTTGGGATTACATTCAACTTATTACTACTGGTACTTGGCAATTAGAAAGCGTACTTAAAAACCCTGAGTGGGCAAATGGTTGGACCTATAATTATTACTTTTGGTGGTTAGCTTGGGGGCCATTTGTAGGTGTGTTTTTAGCTAAAATAAGCCAAGGTAGACCGGTTTGGCAATACATTATAGGCGTAGTGTTTGTGCCTACTTTTGTCACCATAATATGGTTTAGTGTTTTTTCGGGGTCGGCTATAGCGTGGGACCAAACGCACAATGCAGGTATTTTAGCGGCTATTAAAGCCGATTATACTCAAGGGTTATTTGTATTTTTTGCACAATTAGGCTGGCAAGGAAGTATTTTAATTTGGTCAAGCTTACTGCTTTTGCTGATTTTTGTAGCAACATCGGCAGACTCAGCAATACTTGTAATAAAGGAGTTAAGTTCGTCAAATAAAAATATGCATACTAATAACTCAGCTAGTTTATATGGGTGGGCTTTTGCTTTAGGTTTATGTGCCTTAGTATTACTTGTTCAAAATAACGAGCCACTCAATAGAAGTGTTGCCATTATTGGTGCGCTTCCGTTTTTGGTTATTTTTATTTTACAGCTGGTGGGTTTTATTAAAGAGTTTATAAGTGAATTTAAGCACTAGCGCTTACATATTTTTACAATACTATTTATAAGGTTGTATATAATTTAGGTAATATTTTGATCAGGATACATCATGAGAACGTTAACTGTATTTTTATGTGTTATTTACCTAAGTGGCTGCACAGTCGCCGGTGCCATAATTGATGGCCAGGCACAGTCAAATGCACGTGATAATAAATATAGTAATAGTCCTGCTCGTTCAGAGCCTTATAAAAATCCACTCGAACCTGTACCTAAAGACAAAAACGGGTTTAGCTTTACCGATATAGGATTGAAAATAGATTCATTGCTGATCAATTTAGTCAAAGGTGAGGGCAATACGGTACAAGTTTGCAGGGAAGTGAATAAAGTATTGAAAGAGTGTGTAGAAGTAGATAGATCCGAACTACACACTAATGAAACTACGCAGATAAAAACTGACTATGAAATGATAAGTGTTGGTCAATAAAACTGCTTATAAAAAAGTAGCTATGATCGTAGCCTGGTTGCACTTCAATACTAAGCGGATAGCCTTTATTTTTAGCAACAGCCGCTAAGTTTTGTGGCTTAAGTTGCTCCTCTAAAAACCCATCGGCATCACCCTGTGTAACAAGCATAGGGAGAAAATCAGCCTGTTGGGCTTTTTTCATCAACTCGCACGAATCGTATTGAGCCCAAAGCTCTTTATCAGTGCCTAAATAACCCGTAAACGCTTTCACGCCCCATGGGCAATCAATTGGATTTACGATAGGACTAAAGGCCGATGCGCTAACAAACGCTTTAGGGTTTTTAAGTGCCACCATTAAAGCGCCGTGCCCGCCCATAGAGTGACCGCTAATTGCTTTAGTACTGGTCACTGGAAAGTGTTGTTCAATAAGTGTTGGAAGCTCATCCACCACATAGTCATACATATTAAAATGTGTATTGAACGGTGCTTGTGTCGCATTTACGTAAAAGCCAGCGCCTTGGCCAAAGTCGTAATTATCGTCATCCGGGACATTATTACCACGTGGGCTTGTATCAGGCGCTACAATAGCAATGCCCAGCTCAGCCGCTTTTTTAAATGCGCCGGCTTTTTGCATAAAGTTTTCATCGGTACAAGTTAAGCCCGACAACCAATATAGCACCGGCACTTTATTTTTTTCGCTTGCGCCAGGGGGTAAAAATACCGCAAAACGCATTGTGCAATGGGTACTTGTTGCTGCGTGGGTATATTGTTTGTGCCAACCACCAGCTACTTTTGTACTTGAGATATTTTCTAACATAAAAATCCTTAAAAGCCGCAAACCTTTAGGTTTTACGGCTTTTTAAATTGCTTACTAGTTGCGTATTAGTAGTGAATTACTGTACGAATACTTTTACCTTCGTGCATTAAATCAAACGAATCGTTAATTTCTTCAAGGCTCATTGTATGAGTAATAAAGTCGTTTAACGCAAATTCACCAGCCATGTAGCGCTCAACTATTTCAGGAAGTTGCGAGCGACCTTTAACGCCACCAAATGCGCTACCACGCCATACACGACCAGTAACCAGTTGGAAAGGGCGTGTAGAAATTTCTTGGCCAGCACCGGCTACACCAATGATTACCGACTCCCCCCAACCTTTATGACAACACTCAAGGGCAGAGCGCATTACATCAACGTTACCAATACATTCAAATGAGTAGTCAACACCGCCATCGGTCATATCAACAATCACTTCTTGAATTGGCTTATCGAAATCTTTAGGGTTTATTAAATCTGTTGCGCCAAGTTTTGTCGCAAGGTCAAATTTACTGGTGTTAATATCAACACCAATAATACGACCTGCACCTGCCATTTTTGCACCAATAATGGCTGATAAACCAATACCACCCAGGCCAAAAATTGCGACTGTGTCGCCAGGTTTTACGTCTGCAGTATTTGTTACAGCACCCATACCAGTTGTTACACCACAGCCTAATAAACAAATTTCTTCAAGCGATGCTTCTTTGTTTACTTTAGCTAATGAAATTTCTGGAAGTACTGTGTACTCAGAAAACGTTGAACAACCCATATAGTGGTAAATTGGCTGGCCGTCTTTAAAAAAGCGTGTTGTGCCGTCTGGCATAAGGCCTTTACCTTGTGTTTCGCGCACTGCTGAACACAGGTTAGTTTTGCCTGATGTACACATTTTACATACACCACATTCAGCTGTGTATAAAGGAATTACGTGATCGCCCACTTCAACACTGGTTACGCCTTCGCCCACTGCATACACAACGCCTGCGCCTTCGTGACCTAAAATTGCTGGGAAAATACCTTCTGGATCTTCACCCGACAAAGTAAATGCATCAGTATGACAAACACCAGTAGCGGTAATTTTTACCATTACTTCGCCTTTTTTAGGCATCATCACATCAACTTCTTCAACGCTTAGTGGTTGGTTAGGTCCCCACGCAATAGCTGCTTTTGATTTTATAAATTCAGACATGTGTTTATCCTTTGTAGTGGTTTTAAATAACAATTGTAGACCCAATTTGTTTGGGTAATGCAGCTATTGTATTTGTTTCTCAGATAATGATAATCTCTGATTTATTAAAACACTTTTACAGTATGGTAATAATGGCGCGTTGGGATGGCATAGACGAATTTATAGCGGTAGGCGAAGAGGGCAGTTTTACCGCCGCTGCTAACTTATTGGGTTTATCGGTTGCACATATAAGTCGCCATGTAACGGCGCTTGAGCAGCGATTAAACACCCAGTTACTCACCCGTACCACCCGCAAAGTGGTATTAACCAAAGAAGGTGAAGCCTTTTTACATCAAACTAAGCAATTACAACTTGCTATGGACGATGCCACGCAAAGCTTAGCTATGCAGCAAACAACGCCTAAAGGTAAAATTAAATTAACAGCCCCGGTTATGTATGGTGAAACTTTTATTATGCCCATTGTGCACAATTTTATGCACGCTCACCCTGAGGTCGAAGTTATTGCTACACTTTCGAACGAGCAAGAAAATTTGCTCGAAGGCGGGTTTGATTTAGCTATACGGTTAGGCCATTTAAAAGATTCAAGCCACAGAGCCCGGCGTTTAAGTGCTCGGCGCTTTATAATGTGTGCCTCCCCAGATTATTTATCCCGTGTAGGTGAGCCTCATACGTTAGGCGAGCTAACTCAACATCAATGTTTAATTGGTAACAGCAGTTATTGGCGAGTAAACGAAAATGACCGCGATAAACATATTAAAATTGCAGGGCGCTTGCGCTGTAATAGTGGCTGGGCGTTAGTTGATGGAGCTAAAAAAGGCTTAGGAATAGTGCAGCTGCCCAATTATTACATTGAAAATGAGCTACGAACGGGCGAGCTTGTGCCAGTATTAACTTCTTATCAGCCGGATCAAGAGGGCGTGTGGGGAATTTACCCGCCGCGTCAGTTTGTTGCCACTAACGTAAGAGTATTACTCGATTATTTAGTAGCGGGGCTTGAATAAAGCGCGCCTAAAATATAGCCAAGTATAAGATTTATAAATTATTTCTTACATTTATGGTCATATTCAATTCATCGTAGTTCGTGCTACTATAGCTGCACACTTTTAGCATAAATGTTTTAAATAATATGTTTCAACCGGTTAGCTTATTTATAGGGCTCAGATATAGCCGCTCCTCCAAAGGAAATGCGTTTATATCGTTTATCTCGTTTTTTTCTATTGCCGGAATAGCCATAGGGCTAATGGCCTTATTCACTGTAAGTAGTGTAATGAATGGCTTTGAAAACAGTTTAAAAACAAATATGTTAGGGCTTATCCCCCATGTAGAAGTACAAGCCAATAAACACTCCAGCGCACAAATGACAGCGTTAAAAGCCGATTTAGAGCGCTCAGATTATGTAGATCACGTAAGCCTTTACCGCCACGGCGAAGCCATTTTACAAACCAATAAAGATTTACACGGCGTATTACTGCAAGGTTTGTATGGCGATAACGGCTCGTTATATAAAATTACCGATAAAGTTGTGCAGGGCAATTGGCAAAACGTTTTAAATAATAGCTACAACATAGCTATTAGCCGTTATTTAAGCCGTAAACTTGGCGTAGGTATGGGAGAAAAACTGCGCGTAATTATGCCTAATGCCTCAACTTACACGCCACTTGGGCGTGTTCCTAGCCAGCGTTTATTTAAAATAGCCGCAATATACGAAACCGGCTCTGAGATAGATATGAGCCTTGCATTTACCAGTGGTGCATCTTTACAGCGCGTATTAAAGCTTAACAAAAATACCGCGCCTAACTTAAGTGTATCGTTACATGAACCTTTTGAATTAGCGCAATTTACAAAGGACAGCCAGCACATTTTGCGCGACTACCAAGTAAGTGACTGGCGCAGTAGCCAAGGTACCTTATTTGCCGCGGTTGCCATGGAAAAACGTATTATGTCTATGTTGTTAGGGCTGATTGTATTAGTGGCTGTATTTAATATTGTTTCGGCACTGACTATGATGGTGAGTGAAAAACAAGGTGAAGTGGCTATATTACAAACCTTAGGGTTAACGCCTTCACAAGTACAAAAAGTGTTTATGGTGCAAGGCTTATATAACGGGGTTATTGGCACCGCAATAGGGGCACTTTTAGGTGTGTTGTTTAGCTTATATATTAATGAACTACTCGCTGCTGTGGGGCTAAACCTACTAGCAGGCGTAGAGCTTCCGGTAAAATTTGATGTGTTTAGCCTCGTTTTTATTGCACTTAGCAGTATTGCAATGAGCTTTTTAGCCACTTTATATCCTGCGCGCAAAGCCGCAAAAGTAAAACCAGCAGAGGTATTGCGTTATGAATGATTTAGTTATTAGCTGTCAAAATTTAAGTAAAGTTTATCAAGATGGCCAAAACCAAGTAGAAGTATTAAAAGGGGTGGACCTATCGCTCAACCAAGGGGATATGCTGGCTATAGTGGGCAGTTCAGGCTCAGGGAAAAGTACCTTATTGCATATTTTAGGAACCCTTGATACGGCTACCTCAGGGAGCGCTAAAATAAAAAACCAAGACGTTGCTAAATTATCGCGAACAGAGCAAGCGGCGTTTAGAAATAAAAACTTGGGTTTTATTTATCAGTTTCATCATTTATTAATGGAATTTAGTGCGGTTGAAAACGTGGCTATGCCGCTGTTAATTAAAGGGCTCAACGCAAAAGAGGCGAAAGAGCAAGCTTTGCAAATGTTAGATAAAGTAGGTCTTGCGCATCGTAGTGAGCATAAACCTTCGGCGCTATCGGGTGGAGAGCGCCAGCGTGTTGCTATTGCCCGAGCGCTGGTGACTAAACCTGCATTAGTGTTAGCCGACGAACCCACTGGTAATCTTGATAAGCAAAATGCGATTAAAATTTACGATTTAATTAATGAGCTAAATAAAAGCCTAAATACCAGTTTTGTAGTGGTTACTCACGACTTAGAGCTTGCAGACAAGCTAGGTAAAATTGCGTATTTAGATGATGGAAAACTTGCCATTAAAGAGTCGCAACATGTTGCTTAGTTTATTTTTAAGTGAGCGCTTTAGGGCGTATTCTGGCCATAAAGACGAAAAAAACGCATTTGTAAGCTTTATTGCCAAAGCCTCTACCGTTGGTATTTTATTAGGGGTGGCGGTGTTAATTGTTGCGCTTTCGGTTATTAATGGCTTTGAGCAGCAATTAGTACATCGTTTGTTAAGTGTAGTACCGCAAGTTGAATACGTAGCGCCTAGCCGCCCCATCGCTGATTGGCCTAATAAAGTAGAAAAACTTAAAGCTGAGCCTCATGTTACAGGTGCTGCGCCGTTTATAGCCGTAAATGGTATGGCGCAATTTAAAAGCCAGCTAAAAGCGGTAGAAATACGTGGCGTTGAACCTAGCTATGAGGGAAATGTATCGGCCATAAATCAATTTACCCAAGGTACATTGGTTAGTCAGCTACGCACGGATGACGTTATTTTAGGCAAGCAAATTGTAAAGCAATTGGGCGCTAATATAGGCGATAATATAACTTTACTCATTCCTAAAATTAGCGAGCAAGGCAAGTCTCTATTAGCCCCTAAACGCGTAACGTTAACACTTGCGGGCATTATAGAAATGGGTGGGCCGATTGATAGTAGCGCTGCGTTTATTCATTTAAATAAAGCACAATCAGTTTTAGGTTACGACACCAGCCAAGTGACAGGATTACGACTGAGCGTAGACGATGTGTTTGCTGCGCATCAAATTGCACTGCGAGTAGGCCAAACTATCAGTGATTATGTGTATGTGTCTAGCTGGTTTAGAACGCAAGGTAGCCTGTATCAAGATATACAAATGGTGCGCACTATTGTGTACATTGTGGTGTTTTTAATTATTGCGGTAGCCAGTTTTAATATTGTGTCCTCCTTGGTAATGGAAGTGCGCGAAAAACAAGGCAACATAGCTATTTTAAAAACCATGGGCGCTAAAGACAGTACCATTTTAGCCACCTTTGTAATGCAAGGCTTAACGCAAGCTTTTGTTGGTGTGTTACTTGGCACACTGGTTGGGGTTATATTAGCGCTTAATATTAGTGAGCTGTTTACATGGGCTAGCCAGTTATTTGCAGCTAACCCGCTTGAAGGGGTTTATTTTATTGAATTTTTACCGAGTAAATTAGTACTCAGTGATATTGGCATAACGGTTATTGTTACCTTTGTTTTAGCTGTACTTGCAACTATTTACCCCGCGTGGCAAGCAACTCGAGTAGACCCTGCCAAGGTACTAGGTAATTAACAACCCTTTATAGTGTAAATATCAATAGGGCAGTGTGCCTTAAGCTGCTAAACTTCGCGCTCATTTAACGTGGGCGCTATAATTTAGCCCCTCTCCCTACTCAGGAAATTACTTTGACAAATAACGATATTTTACGCCGTGTTCGCTATACCTTTAATTTAACCGATACTGCCATGGTCGGTATTTACGCCGCCGCAGAGGCTACAGTTACCACTGAGCAAGTCGTTGCATGGTTAACAAAAGAGGGTGAGCCAGGGTTTGTTAAAATGTCAGACACTGAGTTTGCGACATTTTTAAATGGCTTTATAAATACTAAGCGTGGTAAACGCGAAGGCCCGCAGCCGGTGCCAGAGGCTAAGTTAAACAATAATATTATTTTTATGAAGCTACGCATTGCTTTAGACATGAAAGCAGAAGATGTCATTGCAACACTTGCACTGGTTAACTTTGAATTAAGCAAGCATGAGCTCAGTGCGTTTTCTCGCAAAGTAGAAAATAAACATTACCGTGTTTGTAACGACCAAGTTTTGCGTTTGTTTTTAACAGGTGTTCAGCAGCAGTATCGCCCTGCAGAGTAAATAAACTATTTAACGCTAAAAGCTCAGTAATTGCTGAGCTTTTTTGTAGTTAATATTTGCGGCTAAGAAAAGGCCTTATCAGTAAGTGATTGCTGCATTTGCTCTCGCATTTTAAACTTTTGTAGTTTGCCTGTTACTGTCATTGGGTAACTCTCTACAAAACGAATATAACGGGGCATTTTAAAATAGGCGAGTTTGTCTTTTAAAAATGCACGTATTGCTTGCTCATCAAGCACAGCATCTTCTTTTGGCTGGATCCACGCGCATACTTCTTCGCCGTACTTTTCATCACTAATACCAAATATAGCGGCATCTTGAATACCAGGGTATGTATAAAGGATTTCTTCAATTTCGCGAGGATAAATGTTTTCACCACCCCGAATGATCATGTCTTTTATGCGACCAACAATACTCACAAACCCTTCGCTGTCCATTACCCCTAAATCACCAGAATGAAGCCAGCCGTCACTATCTATTGTGGCTTTTGTTTTTTCTTCGTCATTCCAATAGCAGCGCATAATACCGGCGCCTTTACTGCAAACCTCACCGGGAACACCTATATTTTGAATGTTACCCAGTTCGTCAATAATCTTAACCTCAGTGTGAGCAAGAGCGCGGCCAACAGTGGTTACTTGGCGCTCTATTGATGAGTCAGTTTCAGTTATATTATTTATAGGGCTGCACTCAGTTTGCCCGTATGCAATTAATACTTGGTGCATGTTCATTTGTGTTTGTACTTTACGCATGACTTGCTCAGGGCAAGTAGAACCTGCCATAACACCGGTACGTAAAGTGCCCAGGTTATAATTAGTAAAATTAGGCAGCTCTAGCTGGCTAATAAACATAGTAGGTACACCATGCAATGCCGTGCAGCCTTCTTGCTGTACTACATCAAGCGTTGTTTTTGCATCAAATGCATCGCTTGGGTATATAGCTGCAGCGCCTTTAGTCACGCACAATAAACTACCAAGCACCATACCAAAACAATGATACAGTGGCACAGGAATACACAACTTATCGTGCGCCGTAAAGTGCATTGCGTCAGCAACAAAAAGGGCATTGTTGAGTATGTTTTTATGGGTGAGGGTTGCGCCTTTTGGGTTACCTGTTGTGCCAGAAGTAAATTGAATATTTATGTCCTGATCGGCACTTAAATTTGCTGCAATAGCGTTAAGCTCTAGCTCATGAGCTGACGTGGCCATCTTCATAATATCCAAAAAAGAAAACATACCTGCGCTTGCCTCATCACCAATACGGATCACATTTTTAAGAGCCGGCAAAGCGTGAGATGACAGCTTCCCATTTTCACACTGTTTAAGTTCTGGCGCTAAACTATTTAGCATCTCTACATAGTTACTGCCTTTAAATTGCGAAGCGGTAATGAGTGTTGAACACTCAACGCTGTTTAATGCAAATTGAAGCTCGTTAGGCCGATAGGCTGGGTTGATGCACACCATAATGGCACCTATTTTTGCAGTAGCAAATTGAGTTAAACACCACTCAATGTTATTGGGTGACCATATTCCTACTCTATCACCAGGTTTAACGCCTATGGCTAATAACCCCATAGCGAGTTGGTTCACTTCTTTTTGAAACGCTTTATACGTTAAGCGTACATTTTGATTGCTTACAACGACAGCGAGCGAATCAGGGTGTTTGTCGACAATAAAATCAAAGTACTCGCCAATTGTTTTATTTGTAAGGGGCGTGCTTTGCGCTCCTTTAAAATAGCTTTTCGTGAGCGGCAAAGAGTTTATTTGTTCTACTTCTTTAACCGCTTTATGGTGTGTGTGCATGTTTTTCTCCATGTCGATGTGTGTGAAGTACATAAACTAAAGTTCAAATAAACACATATTGTCGACAAAAAGAAGTCTATCTAGACTAAAGTCTTAGAGAGGTGCGTGTAGTCATTATTTTGCAGGCACAAAAAAACGCGCCGTATGGGCACGTTTTTACTTTAAAGCTTTATAAAACTTTTTATATTACATTTCGTCACTGCGGTAGGTTTTTTTCATAATGTATACATAGGCATTAACAAAAGCGTTTTCTTGGTACTTTTTAAGGCCAGTGTCTTCAAACGCAATAGGAATAGGATTGCGCTTAAGCTGCTCTTTAATTTCGGTTGTTGAGAACACACGAACGTCTAACTCTTCAATTAATTGAATCGCAGTTTCCATTTTAAAGCCTTTTGCACTGCCGGCAAATTTTCCTTTAGGTTGGCGTTCACGAATGGCAACAGAATCAATTTGGTAATCTTGCATTAATTTTGCAAAATCAAATTGAAATTTACGCATTATTTCAGTGTCGTTACCGTTACCTAAGGTAAAGCGTGTTTGGCGCACATCGCGAATATCAAATACGTCGTTATCTTTACTTAAAATACAAAGTAGTACATCACTACCGGTAATTTCTACACCACATGTTCTCATTGCTATTCTCTAATATAACTTAATTGCTTGGTATTATACCCAACATCGAATAAATTGCGAGAGCAAGGCTTTGCGTGTGCATTTTAATAATCAATAAACTCAAGTTGTCACACGGTTAATTTAAATTAGTGAGCGAAAATCAAAAAAATGACTATTTTAGAAATAATTTAAGGTAATGGGCGTGCTTTAAACTTGTAATTGATACTCTATCACGCGACAATATCTTTTTTGTAGTTGAGCAGACTCAGCATCTACATTAGTCATTTATGGCGAAAAATAGTCAATGCTTATTCGTAAAAGCGTTGTCGAGTCATTCTCATTTAATTTATTTAAAAATACACGTGATACATTGTAGGTGTCACCACTGTATGTAAGGATTTATAATGCCAGTTATTACTCTTCCTGACGGCAGTCAGCGTAGTTTTGAAAACCCTGTAAGTACTCTTGATGTAGCTAATGATATCGGCCCTGGTCTTGCTAAGGCAACCATAGCAGGTCGTGTTAATGGTGAACGTGTTGATGCTTGCGATATGATCAACGAAGATTCGCGCCTTGAAATCATCACCGCAAAAGATGACGACGGCCTAGAAATCATTCGCCATTCATGTGCGCATTTAATAGGGCACGCAGTTAAGCAGCTTTTCCCAGACGCTAAAATGGCCATTGGCCCAACCATCGATAACGGCTTTTACTACGATATTGATATGGAACATTCTTTGTCTCAAGAAGACTTAGATGCGATTGAAAAGCGTATGCTGCAACTTGCAAAAACTAACTACGACGTAGTGAAAAAAAATGTAAGCTGGCAAGAAGCACGCGATACATTTGAAGCGCGTGGCGAAACATACAAAATTGAAATTTTGGACGAAAACATCGCAAAAGATGACCGCCCAGGATTATACCATCACGAAGAATATGTAGACATGTGTCGTGGTCCGCACGTACCAAACATGAAATTCTGCCAAAACTTCAAAATAATGAAAGTAGCAGGTGCCTACTGGCGTGGCGACTCTGAAAACAAAATGCTACAGCGCATATACGGCACAGCGTGGGGTGATAAAAAGCAACTTAAAGCGTACCTTAAACGCTTAGAAGAGGCTGAAAAACGCGATCACCGCCGCATTGGTAAAGCGCTCGACTTATGGCACTGGCAAGAAGAAGCGCCAGGCATGGTATTTTGGCACAATGATGGTTGGAGCATTTATCGCGAGCTTGAAGAATTTGTTCGTGAAAAACTGCGTGAGTACAGTTACGAAGAAGTTAAAGGTCCAATGATGATGGACCGCTCTTTGTGGGAAAAATCAGGTCACTGGGAAAAATACTCAGACGCGATGTTTACCACAGAGTCTGAAAAACGCGAATACGCTATAAAACCAATGAACTGCCCAGGTCACGTGCAAATTTTTAACCAAGGTTTAAAATCGTACCGTGATTTACCACTGCGTATGGCCGAGTTTGGTTGTTGTCACCGTAACGAACCATCAGGTGCTTTACATGGCTTAATGCGTGTACGTGGCTTTACACAAGATGATGCTCACGTATTCTGTACCGAAGAGCAAGTAATGGACGAAGTTTCAGCGTGTATTAAGATGGTTTATGATACCTATGAGACATTCGGTTTTGACAAAATTGTAGTGAAGCTTTCTACGCGCCCTGAAAAACGTATCGGCGACGATGAAATTTGGGACAAAGCAGAGGTTGCATTAGCCGATGCACTTAAAGCAAACGACATTGAATTTGATTACCTACCAGGTGAAGGGGCGTTTTATGGCCCTAAAATTGAATTTACTTTGTACGATTGTTTAGACAGAGCGTGGCAATGTGGTACAGTGCAACTCGACTTTGCATTACCGGGTCGTTTAGGTGCTACTTATGTAGCAGAAAACAACGAACGACGCACTCCAGTTATGATACACCGTGCTATTTTAGGCTCAATTGAGCGCTTTATCGGTATTTTAACTGAAGAGTACGCTGGTTTATTCCCAACGTGGCTTGCGCCAAAGCAAGTGGTAATTATGAACATTACCGATAAACAAGCAGATTACGTGCACGAAATTGTACAAAAATTAAATAAACTTGGAATTAGAGCCGCTGCCGACTTGAGAAATGAGAAGATTGGCTTTAAAATCCGAGAGCATACACTTAAGCGTATTCCTTACTTACTTGTTGTTGGCGATAAAGAAGTTGAACAACAGGAAGTAGCAGTACGTACCCGCACAGGTGAAGACCTAGGCAAATTTAATGTTGATGATTTTGTAGCTAAAATTAGTGAAGAAATTAAAAATCGACAGTAAAAATCGAGCGTGTAGGGCAATCACAAACAGCCAACTACACGCTTATATTATTGATATTCTTGGAGGAACGTACCATTAGAGGCGGCAAGAAAGGGCAACAAACAGCTCAAAAAAATCGTATTAACGAAGAAATTACAGCTCAAGAAGTTCGTTTAATCGACATCGAAGGCGAACAAGCTGGAATTCAGTCATTAAAAGACGCGCAAGCTATGGCTGATGCAGCGGGTGTTGATCTTGTAGAGATTAGCCCAAACGCTGAGCCGCCTGTTTGTAAGGTTATGGACTACGGTAAGTTCATCTTTGAAAAAAGCAAAGAACTAAAAGAGCAGAAGAAGAAGCAAAAGCAAATCCAGATTAAAGAAATCAAATTCCGTCCTGGCACGGATGAAGGTGATTATCAGGTTAAGCTTCGCAACTTACGTAAGTTCTTAGAAGCTGGCGATAAAGCTAAGATTACTATCCGCTTCCGTGGCCGCGAAATGGCTCACCAAGAAATTGGTATCGAATTATTAAACCGTGTTAAGGCTGATTTAGAAGAACTTGCAGTAGTTGAGTCTTTCCCAAATCGTGTTGAAGGCCGCCAAATGGTTATGATGATGGCGCCTGTTGCTAAAAAATAATTTTTAAGCGATAATGCGCACCGAATTTAGCTCAGGTACCCAAGTAATATGCAAATATTCACCTGTGCTAACCGGTTTTAAAGTAAAATTGCGGCATTTATGCTGGGTTTTCACCGGAATATGGCAGTAAGTTAGGCCTAAAAGTGGAGCTATAGAAATATATCTCACGCCTGCTTACTAATTTTTAAGCAATACATTTGGAGTTATTGCAATGGCTTATAAGCTAAAAAGTCACAGAGGCGCTGCTAAGCGTTTCAAGAAAACTGCTTCTGGCGGTTTCAAGCGTAAACAAGCGCATCTTCGTCACATTCTGACTAAGAAAACTTCTAAGCGTAAGTTACACCTACGTCCTAAGATGATGGTTCATAAAAATGACCATGGTCTAGTTTCACGTATGTTACCATTCGCTTAATAGGGGTTTTTAGAAATGGCAAGAGTTAAACGCGGCGTTGTCGCACGTGCACGTCACAAAAAAGTTTTAAAGCAAGCTAAAGGTTACTACGGAGCACGTTCACGTGTTTACCGCGTAGCTTTCCAGGCAGTTACTAAAGCGGGTCAATACGCTTACCGTGACCGTCGTGCTAAGAAACGTACTTTCCGTCAATTATGGATTGCACGTATCAATGCAGCTTCACGTCAAAATGGTCTGTCTTACAGCCGTTTTATCAATGGTCTTAAAAAGACTTCTGTAGAAATCGATCGTAAGATCCTTGCAGATATCGCTGTTTACGACCAAGTTGCATTTGCAGCGCTTGTTGAAAAAGCAAAAGAAGGCCTAGCGGCAGCTTAAGCTTTTTTAAATAAGTATTAAAGAGGAGCCCTAGGCTCCTTTTTTTGTGTTTATAATTTAATACATTCTTTACTCCCACCCGCAATGATACTCAATCATTATCGGGGCTAAGCGTGTCGCTACCTGCGTTAAAACCTCATTTAGAGCAACTAAATAGCGAAATTTTTTGGCTAGTTATCAACACGTTTTTTCATCCTCAAAATAGATCACCTAATTAAGCGAATTGATATAAATGGACTTCCTTTTTTGTTGAATCACCGCACTTTTATAATATAAGCATGTTTACTTGATATAATTTATTTTATTAAAGCGTTTGTTAGAGAAAACTATGTTTGCAAGTCTGTTATTTTTATCTGCAATTGTGGCAGATAACAGTCACTTACCGCCCCTTATTCCTTGGCAAGGTGATAGCGTTTCGTTATTACAGCAGCAAGGCCCGCTAACCACTGATTTTGAATTATCTCAGGGGAAATCTTCGCCAAGCTATGCCGACACAATGGCGTTTGTAGATAGGCTAGTAGCGGCAAATCCCACACAGTTTCAGTCTCAAGTAATAGGCTACAGTAATAGCCATCGCGCTATTAAAATGTTGGTTGCCAGTGAACAAGGCTTTTTTGAAGCAGGGCAAATGGCCAACAGCACTAAGCCAACTATTTTTATCCAAGCCGGTATTCATGCTGGTGAGATAGATGGTAAAGACGCCATGTTTATGTTGCTGCGCGATATTGCAACGGGTAAGCGCCGTGATATTCTAAAAAAGGTAAACATACTTTTTATTCCTATTTTAAACGTAGATGGGCATGAACGCAGTAGTGCATTTAATCGCATAAATCAGCGCGGCCCTGAAAAAATGGGCTTTAGAACCAATGCAAATAATCTAAACCTTAATCGTGATTTTACTAAGTTAGATACACCAGAGGTGAGAAGTGTTTTAAAAGTTATTAATGATTACAACCCTAACTTATACATTGATGTGCATGTTACTGATGGCGCTGATTATCAGTACGATGTGACCTATGGTTATAACCCTGTATTTGCAAGTGAATCACCCGCGATATCTGATGCATTAAATCAGTATATAAAGCCGGTTATTGATGAAACATTACAAAAGCAAGGGCATATACCTGGGCCATTGGTGTTTGTTATGGATAAACGCGACTTTAAAAAAGGCCTTGCGGGCTGGGTTGCCACACCGCGTTTTTCAAACGGGTGGGGTGATTTAAAATCATTACCAACAATTTTAGTCGAAAACCATTCTTTAAAACCTTATCAACAACGTGTATTAGGCACCTATGTATTTTTAGATGGGGCGATTAATGCGCTATCTCAGTACAGTCATGAACTTGCGAACGCCGTAAAAAAAGAGCAAGAATTTGTACCTAAGAAACTAATTGTTAAACGAGCTTATGCTAAACAAGCAGACACAATCAGTGAATTTAAAGGGGTAGAATACACATCAAGTATGAGTGCGCTTTCGGGGCAAACTGAGGTTAAATATTTAGGCAAAGCATATACCTATACTGATTTACCGATTTATTGGCAAAAAGAGGTTGAGCGAGTTGTTGATGTGCCGCAGGCGTTTTTTATTCCACCTGTGTATACCGACATAATAGAAAAACTCAAGCTACATGGGGTGTCCGTAAACAAACTTAAAGGCGAGAATACGCAACCGCTAAAGCTTGCTAAAGTGCTTGATTACTCGTTTGATAACGCCCCATTTGAGGGTCGTTTTAGGGTTTCAGCAAGTTTTGATTATGTGCCGGCAATAAATGTAAATTTAGACGGATGGTATCAAGTAAATACACAGCAAAAAGCAGGGGAATTAGCGGTTCATTTATTACACCCAGAAGCCCCAGATTCTTTTTTTGCGTGGGGGGAATTCAACACAATTTTTCAACGAACAGAGTATATGGAAAACTATGCGTTAATCCCGTACGCACGAAAAATGCTCAAAGACAACCCGAAACTTGCCTTGGAGTTTGATGAAAAGCTTAAAGATAAAGCATTTTCGCAAGATGCTAAGGCACGTTTGCACTGGTTATATTCACACACCCCATTTTATGACGAGGCGTATTTAAAATACCCAATTTTGATGTCGTACGAACAAGTAGCCGTTATTCCCGATCAAAAAGATAAAGAAATTTAATATGCACGTTATTACGATACCCGTGACTGGTTTTTCTCAAAATTGCAGAATAATTAGCTGTCCAGAAACAAAGCAAGCTGTGGTGATAGACCCAGGCGGTGACCCAAAAAAAATTATTGCCACGCTTAGTGAGCACCAATTAGTATTGAGCGCTATTTGGCTTACGCATGGTCATTTAGACCACGTAGGTGCGGCCGATGAACTACGCTCACATTACAATGTGCAAATTATTGGCCCGCAAAAAGATGAGTCATTTTGGTTTGACAACTTGCCTATGCAAGCACAAATGTTTGGCTTTTCAACTATTGATGCATTTTATCCTGATATTTGGCTTAACCATAATGATGTACTAACGCTTGGAAAACTTAGCTTTAGTGTTAAGCATTGCCCTGGGCACACTCCTGGCCATATTGTATTTTATGAGCCTGATCAGCAATGCGTTATTGTTGGTGATGTTATTTTTAAAGGTTCGGTAGGGCGTACAGATTTCCCTAAAGGCAACACAGAGCAGCTCATTGAGTCGATTAAAAGTCATATTTTAACGCTTGATGACAACACAAAAATTTTAGCTGGCCATGGTGAAGATACCACTGTAGGCCACGAAAAACGCACTAATCCATTTATAAGTGGCCAATTTGGTTAATTAAAATCCATGGAAATGCAAAATTATTGCAGACGGAATTTTAAATTGGCTGTATAATTTAACCAGTTTATTAGATAAATAAGAAATAAAATGTCTCTAAATCACGTAGATCGCCAAATTTTGGCACTTTTACAACAGGACGCAAGTCTTTCAACTGCCGAAATTGCAGACAAAGTAGGCTTATCTCAATCACCTTGTTGGCGACGCATTGCAAAGCTTGAACAAGATGGCTACATCAAAAGTAAAGTTGCGCTTTTAGATGAGAAAAAGCTTGGCTTTGACATGCTTGTATACGCACATGTGCGCTTATCTAACCATGGTAAGAAAAACTTAGCTGAGTTTGAAAAGCTAATTATGAGCTATGACGAAGTGACAGAATGTTACACGATGGCCGGCACTATGGATTTTATGCTGCGCATAATCTCACAAGGTATAGAAGGCTATGAACACTTTGTACGTGATAATTTACTCAGCTTAGAATACGTTCAAGAGGTACACTCTAACGTAACGATGACATGTGTAAAACGCAGTACGTCTCTTCCTCTATAAAAAATAAACAACTCACAGTTAAGCTATACTAACAAAGCTAATAACGCTGTGTGCGAATTGTTAAATGAGCGCTAATTTGGTAACATTTAGCGCTTTTTTCGATCCTAACCTGATAACCCCTGAGGAACTCAATGTTTAACTTACTCAGCAAAGCGCCTAGCTCTGCTAAAAACGATATTTTATCTGGCTTAACTGTAGCACTTGCTTTAGTTCCAGAAGCTGTTGCGTTTGCTTTTGTAGCAAATGTCGAACCTTTAGTTGGTCTCTATGCCGCGTTTATCGTTGGTTTAATTACGGCTATTTTTGGTGGTCGCCCTGGTATGATTTCGGGCGCAACCGGTGCACTCGCTGTTGTAATGGTAAGTTTGGTTTTAGATCACGGTGTTGAGTATTTATTTGCCACAGTGTTGCTGATGGGGATACTGCAAATACTCGCGGGGGTATTTAAGCTTGGTAAGTTTATTCGCATGGTTCCGCATCCTGTTATGCTCGGCTTTGTAAATGGATTAGCGATAGTTATATTTTTAGCACAACTTGGCCAGTTTAAAGTGCCAGATGGCGCAGGCGGTCAGCAATGGATGACGGGCGAAGCCCTATACATCATGTTGGGTTTGGTGGCGTTAACTATGGCTATCATTCACTTTTTACCAAAGCTAACTACTGCAGTGCCTTCTTCTTTAGTTGCTATTGTAACGGTAACGGCGTTAGTAATAGGCCTTGATTTAGACTCACGCACAGTACTTGATTTCTTGAAAGGGATGACAGGGAATGAAGCGGCTACCATTGCTGGCGGCTTGCCAGAATTTCATATTCCTATGGTTCCATTTACGCTAGAAACGTTTTATATCATTTTTCCATATGCATTAATTTTAGCGGCTATTGGTTTAATTGAGTCGTTATTAACGCTTAGCTTAATTGATGAAATTACCGAAACCCGTGGTCATTCAAATAAAGAGTGTATTGGCCAAGGTGCTGCTAATGTAACCTGTGGCTTTTTTGGCGCTATGGGTGGCTGTGCCATGATTGGACAATCAATGATTAATATTAACTCGGGCGGGCGCTCGCGCTTGTCGGGGATAAGTGCAGCATTAATGCTGCTTGCTTTTATAATATTTGCTTCAAGTTTAATTGAAATGATCCCACTGGCAGCGCTTGTCGGTGTTATGTTTATGGTTGTGCTTGGTACCTTTGAATGGGCAAGCTTTAAAATGATGAAGCGTGTGCCACTGTCTGATGCTTTTGTTATTGTATTAGTATCGGGTGTGACTGTAATAACAGATTTAGCGATTGCAGTGTGTGTTGGTGTTATTGTTTCTGCCTTAGTTTTTGCTTGGCAACATGCAAAACATATTTACACAACTAACTACATTGACGAGCAAGGTGCTAAAGTATACGAACTGCATGGCCCGTTATTTTTCGGCTCAGTTAAAAACTTTTCAGAGTTATTCGATGTTAAAAACGACCCTAAAGATGTAATTATTGAATTTGAACACAGCCGTGTTGCAGATCACAGTGCAATAGAAGCCATCGACAGCTTAGCTGATAAGTACACTAAAGCAGGTAAGCAGCTTCACTTACGTCATTTAAGTAAAGACTGTAAGCAACTTTTACACAAAGCGCGTGATTTAGTTGAAGTGAACGTAATTGAAGACCCAACTTATAAAGTGGCATCAGACAAGCTGGCTTAACTTAAATCCTGCTATTAAATATTTAAAAGCGAAAGGTAAATACCTTTCGCTTTTTTATGGGCGTTACTTTGCGGTAAGGGTCTTAAAAATTAAGACAGTTGGCACTGCTAACACTTTGTAATAATCGATATAATAACAAAACCAGTGGTTAAATTACCTAACGGAATTTTAACTTATTGGCTAACTTATACGGAGTTGTATTTTATTTTGAATTGGCAATCTTTGGTTGATAACAGGCAACGCTTTTTTTGGCTATTGCAAATTGCTGGCTGGATTGGTTATGCGCTTGTAAATTATATCGGCTCTAAAGTATTTGAAATGCGTGATATTTACGTATTCGTTATATTATTAAATGCCTATGCTGGTTGTTTAATGACAGTTCCACTTCGTTATATTTACAGAAAAACTTGGAATGCATCACCATGGGTATTAATGGTGGTTGTATTTGGTGCCTCGTACATTACAGGTACGTTGTGGGCAATTGTACAAAAATTTAATTTATGGGAAATATACCGCCATGGTTACCGCCCAGAAGATTGGTTTTACTATTTACAGCATGGTTTAGACTCTGTTTACATAATTTTATGTTGGAGTGGCTTATACTTTGGCATAAAGTATTATCAGCTATTACAGAGTGAGCGACAAAAAGCGCTTAAAGCAACTACAATGGCCCATGAAGCACAATTAAAAATGCTCAGATACCAACTTAACCCGCATTTTTTATTTAATACCCTCAATGCTATTTCTACATTAGTTTTGGTAAAAGAAAACAAAGATGCTAACTTAATGGTAGCAAGGTTAAGCGACTTTTTGCGTTATACACTAAATACTGACCCCATTAAAAAAGTGCCTTTAGAGCAAGAGCTACACGCATTAATGCTGTATTTAGAAATTGAGCGAGTTAGATTTGATGAGCGTTTAAAAGTAAATGTAGATGTTAGCGAGCAAGCAAAAGAGGCACTTGTGCCGAGCTTAATTTTGCAACCGATAATTGAGAACGCAATTAAATACGCCATTGCGCATATGTCACAAGGCGGTGTGATAGATATAAAAGCACAGGTTTTTGCCAACGAGCTACTACTAGAAGTAGGTGATAATGGACCCGGTACCGAACTAATAGACGGACAACTTGTAAATGCACAAGGGGTAGGGGTGGCAAATACCAAAGACAGATTAAAAACGCTCTATGAAAATAATTATTCGTTTGTATTATCACATAATACGCCAAGTGGATTGAAAGTTAATCTGCGAGTACCGTTTGAGAAGGCTGTGAAGAAATGACTAAAATTAAAACCATCATTGTTGATGATGAACCATTAGCAAGAAAGGGCTTAGCAGTAAGACTTGAAGAATATACTGATATAGAAGTCATTAAACTGTGTAGTTCAGGCTCTGATGCAATAGAAGCATGCAAAGAGCACGCAATAGACTTAGTTTTTTTAGATATACAAATGCCAGGAATGAATGGCTTTGAAGTTGCCCGTGCCTTAAGCGAAAGCACTAAAGCGTTACCCGCGATTGTGTTTGTTACTGCGTTTGATCAATTTGCAGTAAAGGCATTTGAAATACATGCTTTGGATTACATTTTAAAACCCGTTGACGATAACAGACTAAAACAGGCGGTAGAAAAAGTGCATAGTTACTTAAAAACACAGCAAGACAACGCCCATAAGAAAAAACTAGCGAGTTTTGTTGCCGGTATTACAGGTAATAACTGTGAAGAAATTCTTAAAAAATTAGCCACAGGCGATACCCTAACTGATAAACGTTACCCAGAATCACTGGCGGTAAAAGAGCAGGGTGAAATTATTCGTGTCCCGGTTGCAACAATTCAATGGGTTGATGCCGCAGGAGATTATATGTGTTTACATTGCCAAGATGGGCAAACACATATTTTGCGTAAAACAATGAAAGAGCTTGAGCAAGAGCTCGACCCACATTTGTTTGTGCGAGTTCATCGCAGTGCAATTGTAAATACCAAACAAATAAGCAAGCTGGTTACACAAGTAAGTGGTGAGTATTTATTAGTGCTTGAAAATGGACAAGAGCTTAAAGTAAGCCGAAGCTACCGCGATAAAGTAAAAGCAGCGCTAGCTAGCTAGTTTGATGTTTTATACCAATCAACAATAATACTTAATCATTTTTTTGGGGATAAACGTGTCGCTATCTGCGTTAAAAATTTCTCATTTACGACTGCATGGATGCAGAAGGTAGAGCAATGCAGGAGCAATTGCCGAGAACAACTAAATAGCGAATTTTTTGCTGTGCTATCAACACGTTCATCCATCCTCAAAATACATCACTTAATTATGCGGATTGGTATTTATAAAAAATGCGAGCTTTAGCTCGCATTTTTTATATAAGGCAGAAATTACGCTACAGTTACAATTTTCATTGTGTTAGTTGCGCCCACAGTTTCCATTGAGTCACCGTGAGTAATAATGACTGTATCGCCAGACTGTAATGAACCTTGTGCAACAAGGGTATCAAGTGCAGCTTTTACCATGCCGTCTTTTTCAGTTTTTGTTGAATCAAAAAATACAGGGTAAACACCACGATAAAGCGCTGTTTGGCCTAGCGTGCTTGCATGGCGTGAAAGCGAGTAAATAGGTAAACCAGAGCTGATACGCGACATAAGTTTAGCGGTGCTACCTGACTCAGTTAAGGTAACAATTGCTTTAACCGAATCTAAGTGGTTAGCAGCGTACATAGCTGAAAGCGCGATAGATTCTGCATTGTTAGAAAAACGGCTGTCTAAACGGTGCTTAGATACGTGGGTTTCTTTTTGCGATTCTGCACCTAAACAAACACGTGCCATTGTCGCTACCGTTTCTTCAGGGTAATCACCAGCAGCGGTTTCTGCTGAAAGCATAACGGCATCAGTACCATCAAGTACTGCGTTTGCTACATCCATAACTTCTGCGCGTGTTGGCATTGGGTTATCGATCATCGATTCCATCATTTGTGTTGCGGTTACAACAGTACGGTTTAATGAACGAGCGCGACGAATAATGAGTTTTTGTTTACCCATTAGTGCAGCATCACCAATTTCAACACCTAAATCACCACGAGCAACCATTACAGCGTCTGATGCTAAAACGATATCATCTACTGCTTCTTGTGTTTCTACGGCTTCTGCACGTTCAATCTTTGCAAGTAGTTGTGCTTTAGAGCCTGCAGCTTCTGCTAAAGAGCGTACATAACGCATATCATCGCCACTGCGTGGGAATGATACTGCAATGTAATCAACATCTATTTCAGCTGCAGTGATTAAATCTTCTTTGTCTTTTTCTGTAAACGCAGGGGCCGTTAAACCACCGCCTAAACGGTTAATGCCTTTATTATTTGATAATACACCACCTACCGTAACCGAGCAGTGTACTAAGTGACCTTCTACTTGCTCTACGGTTAGTTGAATAAGGCCATCATTTAATAGTAATAAATCCCCTGGGCTTACATCTTGTGGTAATTCTTTGTAATCAATACCTACCGCATTTACGTCGCCTTCACCTTTTTCCATTTTCGCATCAAGGGTAAATTTTGCGCCTACTGCAAGGTTTACTTTACCTTCTTTAAAGGTAGAAACACGAATTTTAGGGCCCTGAAGGTCTGCAAGTATAGCAACGTGTTTACCTAATTTTTTAGCTATATTGCGTACAGCTTGTGCACGGTCTTTATGATCTTGTGCAACACCATGTGAGAAGTTTAAACGTACTACATTAGCGCCAGCACGAATAATTTTTTCTAAATTGTTATCTCGATCTGTTGCAGGCCCAAGTGTAGCGACTATTTTTGTGCGTCTTAGCATCAAATTCTCCTGTGTGCTTAGATGTGTAAGCAGGTTGACGGTTATTTTGTGACTTCAAAATACTTATAACTTATGTATAAACATTTTTAGTTATAGGCAAACTAGTTAGTATTGCCACTATTTTATACAAAACGAATATGTCATCATTATGACACCGGTGTCAAAATCCGTCAATGATCTTAAATTCAAAATACGCAGAGTATTTGTAACCGCGAAGCCCTTATATTTGATACAATTGCTGTGCTTTTTAATAGCGTAATAAAAAAGCATGCTGTATTAGCTCAACGTTCGCATTTTATGACGGTATGAGTATAATGCACGCGGTATTATTTAATGAATTACTTAGTTTACTAACCAAATAGTTGTTACCGAGGAGGACACTAAATGCAAGTTGCATTAGTCGGGTTAGGCGTTATGGGCAAAAATATTGCCTTAAACATGATTGAAAAAGGCATAACGTTAGTCGCATATGATAAAAACCCACATGCGGGTGAAGAGTTATTAAGTTGTGCTAAATCGCAAGGCATGGCCGATAGACTTCATATTGTTTCTGATTTAGGAGACATGGTAAGGCGTTTAGAAACACCTCGCTCTATTTTATTACTAGTGCCGGCAGGCGAACTGGTTGATGCGGTATGTAATGAGCTTATTGAAGCTGGCGTACAGTGTAATGATATGATTGTAGATTGTGGTAACAGCAACTACAAAGATGGCATTAATCGTAAACTTAAGTATCAAAACAAATTTGAATTTGCCACTATGGGTATTTCTGGCGGTGCAGAAGGCGCACGTCATGGTCCTGCAATGATGGCAAGTGGCTCAGAAGGCGGTTGGGAGCGAATCGAACCGTGGTTTGAAAAAGTAGCCGCTAGCTACAATGGCGAGTCGTGCTTCGCACGCGTGGGTCAATCGGCCAGTGGCCATTTTGTAAAAATGGTTCACAACGGTATTGAATACGCAATTATGCAACTTATTGCAGAGGTGTATCAATTACTGCGTATTGGCACAGGCCGCTCACCAAAAGAAGTGGCTGAAATTTTTGATGACTGGTCTACTGGCCACCTAAATAGTTATTTGCTTGCTATTTCTAGCCATATTTTGTCTCTTGAAAACACCAAGCAAGAGCCGCTTGTTGATTTAATTGATAATAAAGTGGGCGCAAAAGGCACAGGCCTTTGGACTGCGCAAAATGCACTTGAGCTAGGTATTGCTGTTCCTTCTTTGGTAGCCGCAGTACAAGCTCGCCACTTAACCAATGTATGTGATACGACTGCTGCACAAGAAATGACGTATGCTGCTAAAGCTACAAACGAGGTTGATATTGACCTTGAAGAGCTAAAAGATGCATTTACATTAGCGAGTTTATTAGCGTATCGCCAAGGTTTAGCGTTAATTAAAGGGGCGTCTCGTACCCATCAGTGGAAAGTAGACTTAGCTAAAACACTGCAAACATGGCGTGCTGGTTGTATTATTCGTGCTGATTACCTAGATAGCGTAGCGCAAGGCGTTGAATACATTGATACACTTGAAAATGAATCTAATGCGCTTCGTAAAATAACAGGGCAAGCCGTAATGACTGGCTTAGCGTTTCCTGTACTTGCATCAACACAAACATATTTAGCAACATTAACCACGCCAAGTAATGGACATTTAGTACAAGCTCAGCGCGATTACTTTGGTGAGCATGGCATTAAAACTCACTCAGGTGAAGTGTGCCACTTAACAGATTTAGTCGCTATAGACGCAAAAGTAAGATAATTACTGTATTAAAATAATAAAGGCACGCTATTTAGCGTGCCTTTTGCGTTTTGGTTACTAACATTAGCGGCTTAATTCACCGCGTAAATTGTCTTGCATTAAATGGCGAATCGTTTCAATTTCTAAGTTTTGGCTAAACAAATAATGCAGCTTTGTTAAACACGCTTCTAGTGTCATATCGTAGCCACTTATTACACCAATATTTAATAACGCGTTACCCGTAGCGTAGCCGCCCATATTTACATGGCCTTTTAAACATTGCGTTAAATTAACAATAACCATGCCGCGTTTACTTGCCTCACTTAGCACGTCTAAAAAGTCAGGGTCTTGAGGTGCATTACCTACGCCAAAGCTCAGTAATACCAATGCCTTTATATTGTCATTCACCAAACTTTTAACCACATCTTTACTAATGCCTGGGTATAAATAAAGTACACCAATGGGTTGGGGTGTAATGGGGGTGACCTGCAGTTCGTTTTCTACATAAGGACTTAGTTGACCTCTAATTAGCTGAATATTAATACCAGATAACGCTAAAGGCTCTAGGTTAGGAGATGCAAAGGCATTAAAACCATCGGCATGAGCTTTAGTGGCTCGGTTACCTCTAAATAATTGGTTATTAAAAAATAAGCTCACTTCAGCAATTGGGTAATTAGCCGCTAAAAACATGGCGTTTAATAAGTTTACTTGCCCATCTGAGCGTAGCTGCGATAGCGGAATTTGTGAGCCAGTAACTATAACGGGTTTAGTCAGGTTTTCGAACATGAATGACAAAGCGGAGGCCGTGTAAGCCATTGTATCGGTGCCATGAAGTACAACAAAGCCATCGTAATCGTGGTATTTGCTTTTAATATCATCTGCTATAAGTTGCCAATGCGCTGGCGACATATCAGATGAATCAATGAGAGGGCAGTATTCGTGAATATCAAAAAGGGGCATTTCTTCACGGTTAAATTCTGCGTTATTGACCACTGTTTCTGTTAAAAAACCTTCAGCCGGAATATAGCCACGGCTCGATTTTTTCATCCCTATGGTACCGCCTGTGTATGCGATATAAATGCGTTTACGTTTCATAAAAAAAGCCCAGTAAAAAAACTGGGCTTAGTATAACGTTAAGTTGTTTTAAATACAGCTGCTTGAGTAAATACGCGCACGCTTATTGTGCAACGCTACACACTAAACAACGTGCGTATACACCTTGCGGATCGTTATAATCTTTTAAGTCTGCTACTTCACTACTTAAACGCTTTATCACCGTATTAATATTAGCTTGAGTGGCTAAAACAGAGGCTGTATTTGTATTTAAACCAAGCATAGATTTAACGGATGCACTACCAAAAATATCTTGTAGCATTTTTTCTTGCGGGCTTAGGTCTTGCTTAATTGTTTTCACTTCGTAGTGATTAAGCTTTGCAAGTGCTGCAGCGGCATCAATTGCATCTTGTTTATCGCCAAGCTTATCAATTAGGCCAAGCTCTTGCGCTTGTGAAGCAATCCACACACGCCCTTGTGCAATTTTATCAACTTGCTCTGGTGTCATATTACGCGCATCTGCAACCACATTTAAAAAGCGCCCATAAGCTTCTTCAACACTCATTTGAATAACATGTGCCATTTTTTCATTAAGAGGGCGAGTAATAGAAAATCCAGCCATTTCTGTTGTTGCAACACCATCTGAGTAAACACCAATTTCAGATAATGTATCTTCGAACGTCATAAATGTACCAAATACACCAATAGAGCCGGTGATGGTACTTGGTGCTGCCCAAATCTCATTCGCTGCTGATGCAATCCAATAACCGCCAGATGCGGCAACTGAGCTCATTGATGCGATTACAGGTTTGCCAGCGGCTTTAAGTGCTAATACTTCAGCGCGAATAACCTCTGAGGCAAACATGCTTCCGCCACCCGAATCAATACGTAAAACAACCGCTTTTACTTTATCATCAAGGCGAGCTTTGCGAAGTAAAGCTGCGGTAGAATCGCCTCCAATCTCTCCAGCTTTGCGATCACCATCAACAATCGTCCCTTTAGCAACAACTACGGCAACTTTTTCTGTTATGGGGTTATCAAATTCGATAGGGGGCTTAACTACGCTTAAGTACTCACGAAATGACACTTGCTTAAATGTTTTGCCGTCTTCTTGTGCGCCAACTAAATCAATTAGTTGTTGGCGAATTTGCTGAGTTGTTTTAAGCGAGTCGACCCATTGATGGTCAAGTGCATATTTACCTGCATCGCCATTTGCTGCTTTCATTTTAGCAAGGTAAACATCCATGGTTTCGTCAAAGTTAGATTCATCAAAAGGGCGTACCGCAGCAACATCTTGCTTATATTCACTCCACAACGCACCAAGCCAAACACGGTTAGCTTCTTTAGCAGCATCAGACATATCGTTACGAATAAACGGCTCTACTGCCGACTTAAACGTACCGACACGGAAAATATGCTGCGTTACTTTAAGCTTTTCTAGTGCTTCTTTAAAGTAAAGTGGGTACATTCCATAGCCTTCAATGGCTACCGAACCATAAGGGTGCATTGCAATTTCATCGGCATGCGAAGCAATATAATATTGCGATTGGGTGTAATAGTAGCCCGAAGCAATCACTTTTTTACCTGCTTGCTTAAAGGCATCTAACGATTTAGTTATACGCTTTAACTTATTTAAGTGAGCTTTAGGCATTTCTTGCAAATCTAGTAAGATAACGCTGATGCGCTCATCATTCTTGGCTTCATCAATTACTTTGACTACATCGTCAAGTAAAATTTCGCTCGGAGCTTCTGAATTAGATGTTGCATCGTTAATGGCTGCTTCAACAGGGTCTATGTATGTTTTTTCTTCAACAATTGGCCCATTAAGATTAAGCCTAAGTACAGAGCCATCTTCTATCATTATTGTATCGTCATCGCTCGAAAGCGACATAAAAAATACAACAACCAGTAATAAAAACAAAATGTTGAGTATTAAACGACGAGAAAAGTTTATTCCAGTCCAAATACCTCTAAATACCTTTGCTATCAAAATAGCTCCTTAATATTGGTACAGCTAATACATTAGTTCCATCTTAGCCTAGAATAAAAATAATTTTAACTGTTAAATCGTAACGAAGTGTTTATGAGGTTATATAAATATACGTTTTTAATAGTATTTTTAATTAAATGCATGCACATATTGCTTATTACTTGCCATTAAAGCAGAATTAGCTAATGTATACAGGTTAGACCAGTTAACGGGGCACAGGATGTTAGAACAACAACTACAATTAAAACACACACAATTACGAAACCGCTTGGTAATGGGCTCAATGCATACAGGGCTTGAAGAGGGCTGGCATAACCGCAAAAGATTAAGTGCTTTTTATGAAGCACGGGCTAAAGGCGGCACTGCGATGATCATTACCGGGGGCTATAGCCCTAATTTGCGCGGTAAGCTAACGCCAATTTCTTCATCATTTAATAGTTACTATGATGTATTTAAACACCGTGCATACACTGGTGCTGTTCATAAACATGGTGGGAAAATATGTTTACAGCTTTTACATGCCGGTCGATATGCTTATCATCCGTTTAACCAAGCTCCTAGCGCTATTCAAGCGCCAATTAACCCATACAAACCTAAACAAATGTCGTTAAGTTCGATAAAAAAAACGATTAAAGACTTCGCCCATTCTGCTTACATGGCACAGAAGGCCGGTTACGATGGTGTAGAGGTTATGGGCTCTGAAGGTTACTTAATTAATGAATTTATGGCGCCGCACACCAATAAACGCAACGACGAATTTGGTGGTAGCCTAGAAAATAGAATGCGATTAGCGCTTGAAATAGTTAAAGCTGTTAGAGCGAAAGTATCTGATACGTTTTTAATTATTTTTAGATTATCTGTTATGGATCTTATCCCTAATGGCTCAACCCCTGATGAGGTGACTATTCAGGCCAAAGCACTTGAGCAAGCTGGTGTTGATATTTTTAATACCGGCATTGGTTGGCATGAGGCTCGTGTGCCAACAATTGCTAGCATGGTACCGCCTGGAGCATTTAAAGAAGCGTCAAAACGATTAAAGTCAGTGGTGAATGTACCTGTTATAGCTGTAAACCGTATCAATACGCCGGATATAGCCAACCAAATTCTTAATGATGATGAAGCCGATTTAATTTCAATGGCGCGCCCGTTATTGGCTGACCCAGAGTTTTTTAATAAATATCAAAATCAACAAACTAAACAAATAAATATTTGTATTGGCTGTAATCAAGGCTGTTTAGACCACGTATTTAAAAATAAACGTGCAACCTGTTTAGTCAACCCACAAGCTGCCTTTGAACTTGATTATCCGTTAGATAAAGCTTCCAAAGCGAAGAGTGTATTAGTAGTAGGTGCTGGTCCCGCGGGGCTTTCGGCAAGTTGCTATTTGGCTCAAAAAGGGCACACAGTAACGCTTATCGATCAGAAAACACAGATGGGTGGACAGTTTAATTTAGCTATGCAAATACCTGGTAAAGAAGATTTTAATCATACGCTTAGCTACTTTACTAATGAACTTGATAGACTTAACGTAAATGTAGAGCTTGGCAAAGCCTACGATGATTCAATGTTACAAAAATACGATGACATCGTATTTGCTACAGGTGTTCGTCCTCGTGAAGCATCAATTAATTGCAGTGATGGCAAACGCGTATTTGCCTATGATGAAGTGATACGAGGTGAGGTTGAGCTTGGTAAATCAATAGCCATTTTAGGGGCCGGTGGTATTGGTTTTGATATGGTCGCTTTTTTAAGCGAGCACAAATCGCAAACTATTCCTGAGTTTAAAAAGCAATGGGGTATTGAATGCGAGGCACAACCACATAAAGACGAGCGGCAGTTATACATGCTAAAACGCAGTGCAGGTCGCTTTGGCAGTGGGCTTGGGAAAACCACAGGCTGGATACATCGTCAAGTTGCTAAGCAACATGGTGTTAAGCAAATTGCAGATTGCCAATACCATAGCTTTGATAATAATGGCCTAACAATCACTGTTGAAGGTGAAAAACAAGTACTGCCGGTTGATACAGTTATTGCGTGTATAGGGCAGGTTTCTAATAATGAACTGTTAAAAGCGCATGCTGAAAACGCGAATGTACATGTTATTGGTGGTGCTAAACTTGCTGCTGCGATTGATGCTAAACGCGCTATTTTTGAAGCATTACAAATAGCGAGAAGTATTTAAACGATGTAAATAAAATGAAATAGTTTTTTTAATCATGCGGTCTTTACTGTCTATAGTCTATAACTAAATAAACGCTAAACACACAGGATTCGCATGAAGAAACTAACTCACTTTTATCATTCAGTTATTGGTAAACTATCGTTTCTAGATGGTTTACCCGCTTTACTCTTTCGTCTTATTTTAGCCCCAGTTATGATCATTGCTGGTTATAACAAGCTTGCGATAAGTGGCGATACCCAAGGTTTTTTTAATTATTTCTTAGCGTCGCCTGATGTTGTGCAATGGTTTGGAAATAGTGAATGGGGCTTAGGGTTACCATTTCCCGATTTACTGGCTTTTTTGGCTGGGTGGAGTGAGTTTTTAGGCGGTTGGTTTTTATTATTTGGCCTGTTTACTCGTTTAATCAGTATTCCGCTGATGTTTACAATGGTTGTGGCAGCAACAACCGTGCACTGGCACAACGGTTGGTTTGCCATTGCACCGACAAACCCTGACACAAGTGCAGCCCAAGTGCTTGATTGGTTATCTATTCCTGGTGCAAAAGAAAGCCTAGAAAACTCACTTGAAGTGCAAGAGCGAATAGGAAAAATCCGCGGCTTAGTTGAAGAACATGGTTTTCCTGATTACTTATACGAAAAAGGCAAACCATCAATTTTAAATAATGGCATTGAGTTTTCGGCTATTTACTTTGCGATGCTCCTGAGCTTATTTTTTGTCGGTGGCGGCCGCTTTGTAAGCGTTGATTATTGGCTAAAGCGTGCAGTAGTAAAACAGTAGTAAGCAAATAGGTTTAAAAAGGGTGTGTAAATATTTTTTATACGCCCTTTTTGTTATAACTTAGATAAAGCGCATAGCGCCTTCATCTGATTTTTACTGTGGTCTATGAATATGATTCAACGCAGTTAGGGTGTTTAATACGAGAGAATAATTAGGGTTTTAATAAAATTGATAATAAAAGCATAGTTTATTTTTTAAAGGCATAAATGGTACTCTAACGTTTTAATTATGAGAGTACGCTATGGATGCTATTGAGCTTTTACTAACCCGCCAATCAGACGCTAAATTAACCGCCCCAGGACCAAATTCAGAGCAACTCGATATTATCAAACAAGCCGCATTGCGTGTGCCTGATCATGGGTGTATTGCACCATGGCAATTTATAGTTGTAGAAGGTGAAACCCGCGAAAAGCTCGGCGATATATATTATCAAAGCGCAGTGGCCGAACAACAAGAAGAAAAGGTAATTAAACGCGCAAAAGCGCTCCCGCTGCGTGCACCGATGGTGATTATAGCTATTGCTAAGTATCAAGCTCATCCAAAAGTACCGCGTATTGAGCAAGTCCAAAGTGCAGGTTGTAGTGTACTTGCCATGCAACAAGCCGCATTTGCACAAGGTTTGGGGGGAGTATGGCGTACAGGGTATTTTGCACAAAGTGTAGCTGTAAAAAATGCCCTTAATTTAAATGAGCAGGATGAAATAGTTGGGTATTTATATTTAGGTACCCCAGAGGTTGAGTGTAAAAAGACCGCTAAGCATAAACCTGATGACTACTTTAGCTATTTATAATAAATAATGAACTTTAGCGATTTCTCACAGTCATACAGGATTAAGGTTGCTGCTGTTAAGCTTGTACTTTTTGATTTAGCTGTGAGAAGCGCACGGAAGCAATAAAGGTTAACTTTTTCTTCTTCAGTTTGTTTTTTAATCGGTTGTTTTTTGTTAATGTATGGAAAGTCTTAATAAAAATAACGATAAAGAAGACGAAAACGATGGGAAATTTATTTTTACAAGAAAAAGAGAATTGGCTGGCATGGTCAATTTGGGGAATAGTGGGTGCTTTTATTACTCTTTATGTGGCAATGAGCACCAATACGGCACACTTTATAGCTGGATCAGCTATGGGAATGCTTGTTTTATTAACTTGGTGGATGCAGCAGTCTAAGCGGTTTGACTTTGGTCGAGCCTTTAAAATTTGTTTTTATGTATTATTACTCAGTGTATTGCCTGCATTTTTATTTGTGGTTGTCCCAAGTGATGACTTAAACCGTTTTGACTTAATCTTTCAAAGTGTTACATTTTTAGCGCTTAGTTTATTACTGTGCCTAATTTGTTCGTGGATTGCACGCAGGCCAAAGCAATATTACTGATAAGGTAATGTACAACGTAGGTTTTTAGCTATTTGTGGTGTTTTTTTGAACCAAATAGTGTTTTTAGCTAATTATTTACATTTAGGTCTTTACAAGTTGCTCAATACCTCCTATTATTCGCGCCGTACGGAGAGATGGCAGAGTGGTCGAATGCACCGGTCTTGAAAACCGGCATAGGTTTGTAGCCTATCTAGGGTTCAAATCCCTATCTCTCCACCATTACTTAAAAAAACCGCCTTATGGGCGGTTTTTTGCTTTTTGGAGTTTAATAAATGTCAAAAGAAGCAAACCTTACAACATCGCAACGCTTAGTAAAGCATGTATTACTGTGGATTGTATTTGGCTACTGTTATCAAAGCGCGATTAATTTATTAATAAAAATGGCAGCAGATGCACAACCAGACGCAACGCTTATCACCGCCTTTGTATATGGTATTGGCTTTAATGTATTAACTGCGCATCTTATTACTAAATACGATACGCATTGGCCTGTCATTGGCGCAGCTTTTATTGCTTTAGTGGGTTTAGTATTAGTGCCATTGGTGCTGTTTGGCTCTGGCGGTTTATTGGCGTGGCCGTTGCTTGTTGGATTTTTATTCAGTTTACCCCTTTGTAGTTACATAGTTGGCAAAATTAAGGTGAAACACAGTAAAAACTAGCCCCAAACCGGTTTTATTTTATGTTAGCATGTACGCGTCTTTTAACTAACAAAACGTGAAAAACACATTATGTCAGATAATTTTACTACAGATGCTGAAAAAGCAAGTTACGGTATTGGCTTACAAATGGGTGAGCAACTTAAGTCTAACCCTTTTGAAGGCTTAAACCTAAATTCAGTATTTGAAGGCATGAAAGATGCGTACGCTGGTAGCGCTTTTCAAGTTGAGATCCCTGAGATCCAAGCTGCATTTGAAAAAATTAACGAAGAGATCCAAGCGCGTCGTGAAGAAGAAGCAAAAGTACTTTCTGCTGAAGGTATCGCATTCTTAGAAGAAAACGCTAAGCGTCCTGAAATCACTGTTACAGAGTCTGGTCTTCAATACGAAGTACTAGCAACGGGTGAAGGCGAAAAGCCAACAGCTGAGTCTACAGTACGTGTTGATTACCACGGTACACTAATTAACGGTACAGTATTTGATAGCTCTTATGAGCGCGGTCAACCAGCTGAATTCCCAGTTGGTGGCGTGATCAAAGGTTGGACTGAAGCTTTACAAATGATGCCAGTAGGTACTAAATGGCGTATTTACGTTCCTCATGAGCTTGCTTATGGTGAACGTGGTGCAGGTGCTGCAATTGCACCTTTCTCAACGCTTGTATTCGACGTTGAGCTACACGAAATACTTTCTTAATTTAGTTATTAAGTCAGTACTTAAAAAGCCGTGGTTTTGACCGCGGCTTTTTTGTGTCCTGTGCTTTAATACCAAGCTATATAACGTTAAGAATTTAGGCCAATCCGCATAATTAAGTGAGTTATGTTGGGGATAGATAAACGTATTGCTACCTGCGCTACAAACGCCTATTACAACAAGTAAATAACCTAGTTAATTAAATGAGTAGGCATAAAAAAACCGCATATAAAATGCGGCTTTAAAATTAACTAAATAAATGCCAAAGCGTTATTAAAAATAACCTCTAATACCAAAGCGGAAGTTTCTACCAGGTAGTGGGGCTTTATCCTTTATAAACGAGCTGTGAACAAAGCCAAGTTCGTCTGTAATGTTATCTACATTCAAATAAAGTTGCGTGTCAATTGCGCCTAAACTTAACTGATAATTAGCTTGTGCATCAACAATTGTGTAGCCATCTGTTTTGGTTTCGAAGGCGCTTATATCGTCTTGCTCAAAGTAATGCGTGCCAGTAAGAGTAAGCTGTAAGTCACCTAAATTATATTGTAATTCAGAGCCTAACTTATTAGCAGGGATGCGTGGTAAATTGCCCTCATCATCTTTAAGTTTAGCGCGAGTTGAATCACCAAATACTTTAACCATAGCATTAGAGTCAATTTGATAGTGTACATCAAACTCAATACCATATAGCTCAGCATCTTTGCTGGCAAATTGATAAACAGCAACTGCATCATCATGTGCGCCAATCGCTGACTCTAGACCATCTTCTTCGTCGTAAACTAGGCCGGTGTTTTCTTGATAGTAAAAGTTTTTAATATCGTTATAGAAAAAGTTTACTGTGTAGCCAAAATCACCGCTAAAACGTCTAAAGCTTAAATCAAGATTAGTAGATTTTTCTTGTTTAATGTCTTCAGGTTCAAAATGAACCTCGTTATCTTCAATATGATAGCCAAGGCCTAGCTCGTAAGTCCCTGTAGCAATGTGTAACCCGTTTGATAAAAGCTCAGCTGAAAGGGGCGCACGCTCTGAATGAGATAAGCTAAGTGCTATGCTTTGCCCTGGTGTGTATTGCCAAATAGCACCGGCAGAGGCGCTTACATTAGTAAAGCTTTCACTGTATGCAATACTTTCTTCTTCGCCTTCGTCATGATCTTCTTCTTCATCATGGCTGTGGTCATGCTCTGCTTCTGTAATTGTGCTCGTAATCTCATAATCTTCAATACGTGCACCAAGCTCTAGCGTAACATCTCCAAACTCACGTTCTTCAAGTAGATATAGTGCATGAGTAGTGGTAACACTTGCAGGAGTAAAGGCTTCTTCACCAATGGCGTCGTAATCAGACTCGCTATAATGATAGCCTATCATACCATGCCATTGAGCTAACTTATGCTCTACATTTAAGCGTGCTTCGGTTGTTTCGTTTTTAAAGGTAGTGCCAATTTCACCGTCTTCAATTTCACTGTGTTTGTAATCAGTGTAGCCAACACGAAGGTTAATATTTTCAATCCAGTTATTATCTAGCGCATAACTTATCAGGCCTTGCCAACGGTCTTGCTCAAGATGCGCATAAACAGACTCTTCTTCCTCTTCATCTGCGTGCTCGTCGTGTTCTTCTTCGGTTTCACCTTCATGGTCATGATCATGATGCTCATGCCCAGGAATACCGTAATCGGTTTCAATGCTGCCGTAAGAAAAGCCAACCGTTAAATGATCGCCCACATAACTCGTACCCACATTAAATGTGTCGCTATCAATAAAAGTGTTTTCTACAGTGTTGGCTGTTTCAACGTCACCATCTTCATCTGTAATGCTAAATGTCGGTGTGTCATAGTCATCACCACTGCGCTTAGTTCCATCAAAATGAAAGTTAAGCCCATCATTGCCTGTTTCTAGTTTTGCCGCCACAGTATTTGAATTAGATACCGTGTCGTGGCTGTATTCAGCAGCGCCGGTTAAATCATTTAAATTACTTGTTGGTATACGGTTATCAACTACGTTTACTACACCACCAATTGCACCTGATCCATAAAGTAGGGTGCTTGGTCCGCGCAATACTTCAATTTGTTCAGCCGCTAAGCTGTCGCTTGAAGTCGCATGGTCTGGACCAATACGCGATGCATCGCTGGCATCTAAACCGTTTTGTGTAATTTTTACGCGTGGGCCATCTAAGCCACGGATAATAGGGCTTGATGATACTGGGCCAAAGTAACTGGCATTTACACCCGGTAAGCCTTTTAGTGTTTCGCCAAGGGTAGGTTTTGACTTGTTTTTAAGCTCATCACCAGATAATACGCTGACAGGAGAAATCATCTCAAGGCTATTTTTATGCAATGCAGAGGCATATACAACCACGGTTTCTACCGAGGTAGGGGTAAGCGAAACCGTCACATTGTTTGAGTTTTCATTGACCGCAATACGCGAGTCTATAAAGTTGTCTTTACTTACGTGCAACTGACTTTGAGAGTCTACATCAATAGAAAATTCGCCCTGTGCGTTGGTTTTTACACCTTGGTCTTTACCATGAACGTGTACAGCTGCGTTTTCAATAGGTTGGTTTTTATCATCTGTTATTTTACCGGTAACGGTAGCAGCAAGTGCTGAATGAGAACATAAAACAGAAAAAACTGCAGAGGAAATTAATGTTAACTTTGTCATTATCTTAAAGGTTCGCGGTTACTATGTTGTGATATAATATAACACCGCATTATTGACTTATCAATAATGTTATACTATAGCTTAATGTTTTTCGATGAATAAACATGCAAATAAGATAAGTTGTTTAAGAGCGGCTATCTAGTATAATTATATTAAGCTTATGTTGTGCTCTAATTTGGTTTTTTACATCGGTAGGTTCTATCATTTCGCATTCATCACGTATCATTTCTGAAACCAAACTTGGATAATGGCGGCAATCTTCTGGTCTATCTAGGTAAATGCTACAGGTATACAGTGTTTTATGGGAGGGCTCTTTTTTGGGCACTACCTCTAAAAAGGGACAAGTGGTGAGTCTCAATTGCGTTTTTGGATCAAACCAAATTTCATCACCTTTAACGTATTTATAAATGTCTGGGTTAAACAGTGCCCACATTTCAATTTCTTGTGCAGTTGCGCTTAAATCGCCCCCACCGTATTTAATACAGCATTTACCACATTGGTTGCACTCTTTCATTTTTAGCCAGTATATTAGTTTTTCAGTGTATCACTGTAACTAACGTGGATTACTTTTTATATATAATTTTAAAAGCAGCATGCTCTTAATTACAACCCGTTATCAATTAATAATGTATTATTACGTCTAAATAATTAGCTTCTCTAATAAGATTAGAGCGGCTCTAGATAGTATCTTTGCTAAATTAAATTGTTAGTTTAGTGACCAGTTAAGGATAGTTCCTGATGATGAACACCAAAGTATATAAAGCAGTGCATGATTTAGCAGAGCAACTGATGGAGGCGGCAAACAGAAACGACCGTAAAAGGTTCGAATTGTTATTTTCTAGGCTTAAAGCGATTTGTGTAGAAAATGAGAATACCTCGAAAGATCACCCTGTGCAGTGGGAAACCCTTGCTGATTTTACAGAAGAACTTGAAGAAGCAATTACCACCTATGAAAAAGCGCTTAAGAAATCAATTGCTATAAATAATAAAGATCACATGTCGTCGATTGCTTATTCAATGGCTACATTACAAATAGAGCTTGGTCAAAAGGACGAAGCCATTAAAAATTTAAAAGATGCTAAAGTAAGCGCGAATAAAATTTCAGATAAAGATCTTAAAACCGAAATACACGATTTACTCGAGTCGCTTGTTGAAGTAGGTTAAGTCCATTTTTTTAGGGGTATTAATCTTAAAATTATTCAATTAAAAAACGCTGACGGTTTATACCCTCAGCGCTTTTGTATGTGTATTACAAAATTAATTACTTTTGTGTGTTTTTAAGGGCCAATTTATCCATAAAGTTGACGATATACTTTGCGACTTCAACGGGTTGTTCTTCAACAGTAAAATGACCAGAATCAAGCAAGTGTAGCTCGGCGTTTGGCACATCTTTTAAATAGGCTTTTGCACCTTGCGCTATAAATGCGGGATCGTTTTTACCCCATACAATTAATGTAGGCGGTTGGTACTTTCTTAAGTAAGCTTGCCATTTTGGGTAGTCTAGCAAGTTATTATAATAGTCTTGAAATAGTTGTACTTGAATTAATCGATCGCTTTTTGTTTGTAAAAAACTTAGGTCGTGAGTCCAACTGTCAGGGTTCATTATTTGTGTCTTATTTTGTACATCACGTAAATACTGCTTATTAATGATTGCTTGCTCTGATGTAAATGAGTAAAGCTTAGCCTGTTGCTCTTTTGACCTATCTTGATTTGCAGCTTTAAAAAAGGCTTGCCTTGCAGGTGTTAATCCTTCTAGATATGCGTTCCCATTTTGTACAATAAGTGCATTAAGCTTATCTGTATTTTTTAACAGCATTCTAAACCCAACCGGTGCACCAAAATCTTGTATATAAAGACTATAGCTATTAACGTTAAGTTTTTTTAGTAATCCATCTACATAACTAGCGAGTAAATCAAAAGTGTATATTTGTGTATTTGGATCAGGTTTTTCACTATAACCAGAACCTAAATAATCAGGTGCTATTATATGAAAGCGGCCAGATAAAAGAGGGATTAGCTCGCGATAGCTATGTGACGACGATGGATAACCGTGTAATAAAACAATCGTTTGTTTATGTTGTTTACCTGCTTCTCGGTAGAATATTTTTTTACCGTCTACGTTTACATATTTATAAGTAGTTTTTGAAGGCCATACTGCATCTGCTGCATATATTTTGGCAGTAAGTGTCGACATAGAAATTAGTAAAAACACAATAAAAGAAACGATGTGAGCAGGTAGTATTTTAAAGTTTTTATGTATAGTTGTATGCATAAGTGTACTCGTAATTTTTGTAATAACGCTTTATTAATTTACTAGACCTGTTATTTACACCATTGTGTTCAGCTTAATAGTGCATAAGTTGTTATTGCTAAATAGTGCATAGAAATAATATCTGCGATTTTGAAGTGTTATAATGTTGTACAAGGATGCAAGCTTACAAAAAAAGCATATTCCTTTGTGGTAGGCCAAATACCAAAGCTAGACTTTACGGGCCTGCGAGAAATGGACCTAGGTGATTTTGTCGATATGGACGCGGCGAGTGTAATGTATAAAAATACTTATTATATACTTCCCCACATCGCTACTAATTTAAGGATTCATTTTCATAAGTTTGTTCATGTAGCGCTGTGGGCTGAACTAGGCTCAAGTGCATTTATGCAGCGTTATATGCGTGAAATTCAGCAGGTTGGTTATCATAATGCACCACTTGAGCTTATGGTTTATGAGCTTGATGCGCATTTTGCCTATGCGGGCGAGGGAATTAACATCCCAAATCATGTTGCAAATACACTGTAGCTAAACAATTTTAAAAGGAATTTATATGATTCGTTATTATCTATATTTATTCGCGCTTATGTCTTTTTCTGGTGCTGCTAATACATTTGATGAAGACATAACCGCAGCTTTAATCGAAAGAACAACGCATAATATTACTTATAATGGCGCTTATTATTCAATTGGCTACCCAGGTGGTGATGTGCCGAGCAATATTGGGGTATGTACAGATGTAATTATTAGGGCGTACCGCACACTTGGCGTAGATTTACAAAAACGTGTACACGAAGACATGCAAGCGCACTTTACTCACTATCCGTCAAAGCGTATATGGGGGTTATCAAAACCTGATAAAAATATAGACCACCGACGTGTGCCAAATTTACAAGTGTTTTTTAAAAAGCACGGCGCTGTTTTAGCAAAATCTATAAACCCGAATGATTACAAAGTCGGAGATATAGTCACGTGGATGTTACCGGGTAGTTTACCGCATATAGGTATGGTTGTCAGTGCAAGCACAGAAGAAGGCGATAACCCGTTAATAGTGCATAATATTGGCCGAGGGCCTGAAAAAAGCGACATGTTGTTTGCTTATCCGATCACTGGGCATTACCGTTATGCAAGCGAGCATTTTACTGCTGCCAATTAGCACTCTCTATTTTAGATTTATACTAATGTGGCCATTAGGTTTACAGCAGCACAGCAGTATTTCACCCTCGCGTACAAAGGCTAAAGGTTCTTCGTTATATTGTACTTGGCCAGAGACTAAGGTGGCTCTACACGCGCCGCAATAGCCTTCGCGGCACTGATAAGCTACGTCTATTTTTTGGTTTTCTAAGCAATGTAAAACTGAAGGGCAGCCAGTGCTAAATTCAATACACTGGCTGTTATCTGCAAGCGTTATACTTGCAGTGGGTTTGTCATTCATTATAAATCAAAGTCACCAAATTCTGAGGCATCTACTTGAGAGTCGATTTGACCTACAAGGTATGAGCTAATTTCAGCTTCTTGCGGCGCAACTTGCACGTTATCAGACACAAGCCAAGAGTTGATCCATGGAATAGGGTTGCTGTTGTTTTCAAACTGCGCTGGTAAGCCAATTGCTGTCATACGTGCATTAGTGATGTATTCAACATACTGACACAAAATGTGTTTATTTAAGCCAATCATTGAGCCATCTTTGAACAGGTATTCGGCCCATTCTTTTTCTTGCTCTGCGGCCTCAACAAACATTTTAATCGCTTCTTCACGGCACTGCGCGGCAACAATCGCCATTTCTGGGTCGTCTTTACCATCTTGCATAATGTTTAAAATATGCTGCGTACCCGATAGGTGAAGTGCTTCATCACGTGCGATTAGCTTGATGATTTTAGCGTTACCTTCCATTAATTCACGTTCTGCAAAGGCAAATGAGCAGGCAAAACTAACATAAAAACGAATGGCTTCAAGAATATTTACCGACATCATTGCAAGGTAAAGTTTCTTTTTAAGATCGAATAAACTAATCACGACGGTTTTACCGTTAATTTCGTGCTTGCCCTCGCCATACAGGTTATAAAGCGACACGCCATTAATTAAATCGTCGTAATAGGTGGTTACCGCATCAGCACGTTCGCTGATTTTTTCGTTACTTACAATGTCATCAAAAATAAGCTCGGGTGACTGTGTTACGTTACGAATAATGTGGGTATAAGAGCGACTATGGATAGTTTCGCTAAATGCCCACGTTTCTATCCATGTTTCTAACTCAGGAATAGACACAATGGGGAGTAGAGCAACGTTTGGCGAGCGACCTTGTACACTATCAAGCAGCGTTTGATATTTTAAGTTACTTAAAAATATGTGCTTTTCGTGCTCTGGTAATGCTTGAAAGTCTAAACGGTCTTTACTTACGTCTACTTCTTCTGGACGCCAAAAAAACGAAAGTTGCTTTTCAATCAATTTTTCAAAAATAGGGTATTTTTGTTGATCGTAACGCGAAACGTTAACGGTTTGGCCAAAAAACATTGGCTCTTGCATTTGATCATTATGGTTACGACTAAAAGTAGTATAAGACATGTCTATCACTCAAAAAACTATCACTAAAACTATCAGGACAAAGCGGGCAAAGAGCCCGCTTTAAGTTTAACTATTAAATTTTACACGCGCCGCCTGCACAATCATCATCTTCCACTTCTGGCGTGTCGTCTTGTGCATCTGATGCGCCATCGCGTGTATTGTGGTAGTACAAGGTTTTAACACCTAATTTATAGGCACCTAGTAAGTCTTTTAATAAGACTTTCATAGGTACTTTACCGCCTTCGTATTTACTTGGATCATAATTAGTATTGGCCGAAATAGTTTGGTCAATAAATTTTTGCATTATGCCCACTAACTGTAAGTAACCATCGTTTGAAGGAATATCCCAAAGTAACTCGTAGTTATCTTTTAAGCGTTCGTACTCAGGAACTACTTGTTTTAAAATGCCGTCTTTACTTGCTTTAACGCTAATGTGTCCACGTGGTGGCTCAATACCGTTAGTTGCGTTAGAGATTTGCGATGATGTTTCTGAAGGCATTAATGCGCTAAGCGTAGAGTTACGCATACCGTGCTCTTTAATGCTGGCACGTAACGAATCCCAATCTAAGTGCAGTGGCTCATCACAAATTTTATCTAAGTCACGTTTGTACGTATCCGTTGGCATAATACCTTGTGAGTACGTTGTTTCGTTAAATTTAGGACACGCACCACGCTCTTTAGCCAGCTCGTTTGACGCTTTCATTAAGTAGTATTGAATTGCTTCAAACGTTTTGTGAGTCAGTGCATTAGCACTGCCATCTGAGTAACGCTTACCATTTTTAGCTAGGTAGTAAGCGTAGTTAATTACGCCTATTCCTAACGTACGACGACCCATAGTGGCATTACGTGCAGCCGGTACAGGGTAGTCTTGGAAATCAAGTAGGTTATCAAGGGCACGTACTGCAAGCTCGGCAAGCTCTTCAAGTTCATCAAGTGACTCAATAGCGCCTAAGTTAAATGCAGATAGCGTACAAAGTGCAATTTCGCCTTCTTCATCGTTTACGTTATTTAACGGCTTTGTTGGCAATGCAATTTCCAAACATAAGTTAGATTGGCGAATTGGCGCAACTTTAGAAATAAACGGACTGTGCGTATTACAGTGGTCCACATTTTGTAAATAAATACGGCCTGTGCTGGCGCGCTCTTGTGCGAACATTGAGAAAAGCTCAATCGCTTTAATACGCTTTTTACGAATTGACTCATCTTGCTCGTATTTAACATATAACGCGTCAAACTCGTCTTGGTCTTCAAAGAATGCATCGTAAAGGCCAGGCACATCTGATGGGCTAAATAACGTAATGTAGTCGTCTTTAATTAAACGAGAATACATTAGTTTATTAAACTGTACGCCGTAATCTAAATGACGAACACGGTTATCATCAACACCACGGTTATTTTTAAGTACCAGTAGGTTTTCTACTTCTAAATGCCAAAGCGGGTAGAATAACGTTGCAGCACCGCCACGTACGCCACCTTGCGAGCAGCTTTTAACTGCTGTTTGAAAGTGCTTATAAAAAGGAATACAACCTGTGTGGTACGCCTCGCCATTACGGATATGGCTACCTAATGCACGAATACGCCCAGCGTTAATACCAATACCTGCACGTTGTGAAACGTACTTAACAATGGCAGATGATGTGGCGTTAATTGAATCAAGGCTGTCGCCACATTCAATAAGTACACACGAGCTAAACTGACGCGTAGGCGTACGCACACCCGACATAATTGGCGTAGGTAAAGAGATTTTAAATGTTGATACTGCATCGTAAAAACGTTTGATGTAGTCAGTACGCGTTTCGCGCGGATAGTCAGAGAATAAACTCGCAGCCACTAAGATATATAAAAACTGGGCGCTTTCGTAAATTTCACCTGTTACACGGTTTTGTACTAAGTATTTACCTTCAAGCTGCTTTACTGCTGCGTAGCTAAAGTTAAGATCGCGCGAATGATCAAGATACGCATCTAGCTCGTCAAGCTCTTGCTCTGTGTAATCAACAAGTAAGTGAGCATCGTAGCGTTTGTCTTCAACCATTTTTGTAACATGGTCAAATAAACGTGGAGGCTCAAACTGGCCATACGCTTTTTTACGTAAGTGGAATACAGCTAAGCGGGCAGCTAAGTACTGGTAGTCAGGCGACTCTTTTGAAATTTGATCGGCTGCTGCTTTAATGATGGTTTCGTGAATGTCTTTTGTACGAATACCGTCGTAAAATTGAATGTGTGACTTTAATTCAACCTGTGAAACCGATACGTTGTTTAAACCTTCGGCGGCCCATTCAATAACGCGATGGATCTTATCAAGATCTAGAGGCTCTTTACGCCCGTCACGCTTGCTTACAGATAACTGTTGGTTCATAGCTTTGCCTGTATTCCTTGGGAATTATGTATTTTGACCAATGCTTTATACCTCGCTAAAGCAAGGTACGTATTCATTTATTATAAGTTTCACCGTATTGGCGAATTTAATTGAATAACATTTGGCCACAATATCTGGTGTTGTTCAATTTAGAGATCACAAGATAGTGTGGTCTGAGCTGATTTGCAAGGGACATAATAGCCCCTATTTGTGGATAACTTTGGGATAACGTATTTGTGTTAGTAGTCACTCACCTTTGAACAATCATTTAAGTTGAAATAGGTAAAAATCAACTAATGATCAGCTAAATTTACGCAATTTGAAAATAAATTTCGACTGCTTTTTTTATCATCAAGCTTTGCGTAAAAACTAACACAATCACAATATATAGTGTTTAATAATTTACATGGCACTATATATGGTTAAAAGCATCAATAGGGCTGTGCCAGTTAAAATCGGCTTCCCAGCCCTTAGCTACATCAATACTTGGTATATAGCCCCAAAGCGCTGTTGCTGTGTGCATACCTGCGGCTTTACCTGCTTCTATATCTCGTTGCGCATCACCTACGTATAAACAACGTTTAGGATCTACGTTCATCAGTTTTGTACAGTGTAATAAGGGCAAAGGTGATGGTTTAGCCTCGGCGAGAGTATCGCCACTGATCACAACGTGTGCATTTTTTAAAGCGGGTATAGCAGCCACTAGTGGATCGGTTAAAAACCCTGGCTTATTGGTCATTATTCCCCATTTTATACCTTGGTTCTCAAGGGCTATGAGTAATGATTCTATGCCTTCGAAGCAGTGGGTGTGTATGGCTAGGTTTTGGCTGTAGTAACTGACTAATTGTTTTATTCGTTCAGTTTGTGGTTGCGATGCCCATTGCGCTTTAAAGCCAAGTTCAAGTAATGCGCCGGCGCCATTAGAAGCTACTTTCCTATACGCCTCAGGCGCCACTTGCGCAACACCTTCACTTTTAAGTACGGCATTTAAAGCAGCACCTAAATCGTCTGCTGTATCAAGCAAGGTGCCATCTAAATCAAATAAAAAAGCGTCGTACTCAAAAGGAGTTAAGTGGGTATGAGAGCTAGCCATTACGCTAACTTCTCAAAATGAAGAATGTAATTAACACTCACATCGGTATTTAATGAATACTGCTTAGAAAGCGGATTGTAGCTAAGGCCTGCGCTGGCACGTACTTTTAAACCGGCTTGCTCAGCCCATGCAATAAGTTGTGCAGGTTTGATAAACTTGTTGTGATCGTGAGTGCCCTCAGGCACCATTTTTAATAGCTTTTCAGCACCTACAATAGCAAACAAGTAAGCTTTAGGTGTTTTATTTAGTGTTGAGAAAAACACATCAGCCCCAGGCTTGGCAAGCTTTGCTACTGCATGAATAATAGAAGCAGGGTCAGGTACGTGCTCCAGCATCTCCATACAGGTTATTACATCAAAGCGAGCAGGGTGCTGGGTTGCAAACTCCTCTGCAGGTACTTTTATATAGTCAACATTTACACCGGTTTCTAGGCTGTGTAGTTTGGCCACAGTGAGTGGCTCTTGGCCCATGTCTATACCGGTTACGTGTGCGCCCATGCGTGCCATGCTTTCACTAAGAATGCCGCCGCCACAGCCTACATCGAGTGTCTCTTTATCAAATAAGCCTTGGCTTTTGTTAGCCACAAAGTCTAATCGTAATGGGTTGATTTCGTGAAGAGGTTTAAACTCTCCGTCTTGGTCCCACCATCGCTCTGCAATGGCTTCAAATTTTGCTATTTCTGCGTTATCTACATTTTGATGTTCGGTCATAAAATACTTCCTCGTCAATCTGAGGCCATTATATAGGGCTAAATTGATAAATCGCAAAGTTTTGCGCCTGTAAATTTAAATTAATTGTGATAGCATGGTCGCTTAGAAATAATAACAAATACTCTTGGCGCCTAATACCGGGTTGCTAAGAGCTGATACTGAAGGAATGTGATATCAAATGACTGATCTCGCCAATGAAATTCTGCCAGTCAATATTGAAGACGAGTTAAAAAACTCCTACCTTGATTACGCAATGAGCGTAATTGTAGGACGTGCATTACCAGACGTACGTGATGGTTTAAAACCTGTTCACCGCCGCGTTTTGTTTGCAATGAACGAGCTTAGTAATGACTGGAATAAGCCTTACAAAAAATCGGCCCGTGTGGTCGGTGACGTAATTGGTAAATACCACCCACACGGCGACAGTGCAGTTTATGACACCATCGTACGTATGGCACAGCCATTCTCACTACGTTATATGCTTGTAGATGGCCAAGGTAACTTCGGTTCGGTTGATGGTGATTCAGCAGCGGCAATGCGTTATACAGAAGTTCGTATGGCAAAAATGTCGCATGAGTTATTAGCCGATCTTGAAAAAGAAACGGTTGATTTCGTTCCTAACTACGACGGTACCGAACAAATTCCTGACGTTTTACCAACCAAAGTGCCTAACTTACTAGTTAACGGTTCATCGGGTATTGCGGTAGGTATGGCAACAAACATTCCACCACATAACTTAACTGAAGTGGTTAATGGTTGTTTAGCGCTTATTCAAAATCCTGATTTAACAATCCATGAATTAATGGATTACATCCCAGGTCCTGATTTCCCAACGGCTGCCATCATTAATGGTAAAAAAGGCATTGAAGATGCTTATTTAACCGGCCGTGGTAAAGTGTACATGCGTGCCCGCGCCGACATCGAAACCGATGAAAAAACAGGCCGCGAAACCATTATCGTGCACGAAATTCCTTATCAAGTTAACAAAGCACGTTTAATTGAAAAAATTGCTGAGCTTGTTAAAGATAAAAAAATTGAAGGCATTAGCGCACTACGTGATGAATCAGATAAAGACGGTATGCGTATCGTTATTGAGATCAAACGTGGTGACGTAGGTGAAGTTATTTTAAATAACCTATACGCACAAACTCAGTTACAAACTGTGTTTGGTATGAATATGGTTGCATTAATTAATAACCAACCTAAGTGTTTCAACTTAAAAGAAATGCTTGAAGAGTTTGTTATTCACCGCCGTGAAGTGGTTACACGCCGTACCGTATTTGATTTACGTAAAGCGCGCGACCGTGCTCATACCCTTGAAGGTTTAGCAATTGCGCTTGCCAACATCGACCCAATTATTGAGCTTATTCGTAAATCGCCAACCCCAGCTGAGGCTAAAGTTGCCTTAACAGCTCGCCCATGGGATTTAGGTAACGTACAAGCGATGCTTGAAAAAGCAGGCGAAGACAACGTAGCCCGCCCAGATTGGCTCGCAAGCGAGCTTGGTATTCGCGATGGTCAGTACTATATTTCTGAGCAACAAGCGCAAGCAATTCTTGATTTACGTTTACACAAACTAACCGGCCTTGAGCATGAAAAAATCTTAGCAGAGTATCAATCGCTGTTAGATTTAATTGCTGAATTATTACATATATTAAGCAGCCCTGAGCGTTTAATGGAAGTTATTCGTGATGAGTTAGTTGAAATTAAAGAGCAATATGGTGATGAGCGCCGCACAGAAATTAACGCCGCAGCGCACGACATTAGCCTTGAAGATTTGATTAACGAAGAAGATGTTGTTGTGACCTTGTCGCACGAAGGTTATGTTAAGTATCAGGCCCTGTCTGATTACGAAGCGCAGCGCCGAGGTGGTAAAGGTAAGTCAGCAACAAAGATGAAAGATGAAGATTTCATTGAGCGTCTTTTAGTGGCTAACACCCACGACACCATTTTATGTTTCTCGACTGCGGGTCGGTTGTACTGGCTTAAAGTATACCAGTTACCACTGGCTAGTCGCGCCGCACGCGGTAAGCCAATTGTTAACTTACTGCCACTTGAAGATGATGAGCGTATTACTGCTATCTTACCTGTACGCGAGTACGAAGAAGATAAGTACATCTTTATGGCAACTGCGTTTGGTACCGTGAAGAAAACACCACTAACGGCATACAGCCGTCAACGTGCAAGCGGTATTATTGCGGTAAACCTCAACGAAGGCGATAGCCTAATTGGGGTTGATATTACCGACGGTAGCAACGAAATTATGTTGTTTACTGATGCAGGTAAAGTAGTACGCTTTAAAGAAGCGGAAGAGTCTACTGTAGTTGATGAAAACGGCAACCCGGTACTTGACGAAGAAGGCAACCCTGAAATTCGTTTCAAAGGTGTTCGTCCTATGGGTCGTACTGCTACTGGCGTTCGTGGTATTAAAATGGCCGACGACCAACGCGTAGTGTCATTAATTGTGCCAAAATCTGACGGTGCTATTTTAACCGTGACTGAAAATGGTTATGGTAAACGTACTCAACTTGAAGATTATCCATCTAAGAGCCGTGCAACACAAGGTGTTGTATCTATCAAGGTGAGTGAGCGTAATGGCGCAGTAGTTGGTGCTGTACAAGTTGACGACAACGATGAAATAATGATTATTTCAAACCGTGGTACACTTGTTCGTACCCGTGTTAATGAAGTATCGACAGTTGGACGTAACACCCAAGGTGTTATTTTGATCAGAACTATTGACGAAGAGCAAGTAGTTGGTTTACAACGTATCGAAGAGATTGAAGTTACAGACAGTGACTTAGTTGATATTGAAGACGTTGAAACGGTTGATACAGTAAATGAAGAAGCAACGGATGATAATCCACCTTCTGAATAACTGAAATTGAAAAAGCGGCTAAGGCCGCTTTTTTTAATCATGTTGAAAAAAATTAATAACCCTTTTTTGTTTATCAAAAAAGTTTAAATTACTGGAATGAGGCAAAGGTAATGAGTAAATATAATTTTTGTGCGGGGCCAGCTATGCTTCCGCAAGCTGTGATGCAAAAAGCACAAAAAGAATTTTTAGACTGGCAAGACTTAGGTGTCTCTGTGATGGAAATAAGCCATCGCAGTCAAGATTTTTTAGCGCTTACTGAAAAATGCGAAGCTAGCCTTCGTCGTTTAATGAACATTAGCGATGAATTTGAAGTGTTATTCATGCATGGTGGCGGTCGCGGACAATTTAGCGCTGTGCCATTAAATTTACATCAAAATGGTAAAGCGGCGGTTTATTGCGAGAACGGCGTATGGTCTAAAAGTGCCACTGACGAAGCTAATAAATTTACTCAAACCCACTCAATCAATGTTAGAAATGACGAAAATGGGTTGTTTTCTATAAAAGAAGTAGCGCAATGGGATTTACCTGAAGATGCATCTTACATTCACTACTGCCCAAATGAAACGGTAGACGGATTAGAGATTTTTGATGTGCCGAGTCACCCAACGGCGCCTATTATTGCCGATATGTCGTCGACTATTTTGTCGCGTGAAATTGACGTAAATAAGTTTGATTTAATTTATGCTGGTGCCCAAAAAAATATAGGTCCATCAGGTATTGCTATTGTTATTGTTCGCAAAACATTACTTGAGCGTGAAGGGTTAGCTAAACCAGGTATCCTAGATTACGCGCTTGAAGCGAAACAAGGCAGCATGTTTAATACACCGCCTACTTTTGCTTGGTATTTAGCAGCCGAAGTGTTTGCATGGCTAGAGCAAAACGGTGGCGTAAAGGCAATGGAAGCACAAAATATTGCTAAAGCTAAGCTGCTTTATGACTTTATTGATGAATCACCTTTTTATACCAATAAAGTAGCGACGCATTGTCGTTCGCGTATGAATGTACCGTTTTGGTTAAACGATGAAAGCTTAAACGAAAAATTTGTAACGCAATCTAAAGAAGCCGGTTTACTTGCCCTTGAAGGGCATAGAATAGTAGGGGGTATGCGCGCAAGTATTTATAACGCAATGCCACTTGCAGGTGTGCAAGCATTGGTTGATTTTATGGCGGCATTTGCTAAGGAGAATAGCTAATGGAACAGCTTCGTTTAGAGCCTATTTCTCGTGTAAATGGCAGTGTCACCTTACCAGGGTCTAAAAGCCTATCAAACCGTATTTTATTGTTAGCAGCGTTGGCTCAAGGGACTACCGTTGTAGAAAACCTACTAGATAGTGATGATATTCGCCATATGTTGGGGGCATTAAAACTACTAGGTGTTAACGTAACGCTCAATGATGATCGCACCGTGGCAACTGTTGAAGGGGTTGGCGGCGTATTTAAAACCCCAAGTGAACCTTTATTTTTAGGGAATGCAGGTACTGCTTATCGTCCTTTAACAGCGGTACTTGCTGCTGTATCTGGCGAGTATGAGCTAATAGGTGAGCCGCGCATGGAAGAGCGCCCAATAGGGCACTTAGTTGATGCGTTGCAAGCACTTGGCGGCGATATTACTTACACAAAACATAAAGATTACCCACCATTAAAAATCATTGGTGGGCAAATTAAAGGCGGTACTGTTGAAATTGATGGCAGTATTTCGAGTCAGTTTTTAACTGCATTGCTTATGGCTGCCCCTTTATTTAGTGGTGATACGCAAATTTCCATTAAGGGTACTTTGGTATCTAAGCCTTACATTGATATTACGTTAGATGTAATGGCGCGTTTTGGGGTGATTGTTGAGCACAGTGACTATACAACATTTAAAGTTAAAGGCGGCCAACAATACCAATCACTAGAGCGTATTATGGTGGAGGGTGATGCATCATCAGCGTCTTACTTTGTGGCGGCAGCGGCTATTGCCGGTGGCGAAATTGAAATTAAAGGTGTTGGTGCAAAATCAGTGCAAGGTGATATCGGTTTTGCAAAAGTAATGGAGCAAGTTGGAGCGCAGATTGATTGGTATGATGAGCGTTTAGTTGTACGTAAAGGCGAATTAAATGGCGTAGATATTGACGCGAATGCGATTCCAGATGCAGCGATGACGCTTGCAACTGTAGCGTTATTTGCCAAAGGGCCTACAGCTATACGTAATATTTATAACTGGCGTGTAAAAGAAACTGACCGTTTATATGCAATGGCAACTGAACTTCGTAAAGTGGGTGCTGAGGTTGTAGAGGGTGAGGATTTTATCGAAATTACACCACCGGAAACATTTAATGATGTGGCTATTGATACCTATGACGATCACCGTATAGCCATGTGTTTTGCAATGGTAGCGGTAGGTGGAAAGCCTATTACAATCAACGATCCTAAGTGTACATATAAAACTTTTCCAACCTTTTTCAAGGTTTTAGCATCAGTAAGTGAGTAGGCTTTTTATAAATAATTATAAAAAGTTACACACTAAAGCGGATCTATTTGCAGAAGTGACGTATAATATCGCGGTTTTATTTAGGTGTGCATTGCAGGAGGTTTTAAATGCAGGCGTTATTAATGCCCGTAATCACCGTTGATGGCCCAAGTGGTTCAGGTAAAGGAACTGTTTGTCGCTTGTTAGCCGACAAATTGGGATGGGATGTATTGGATAGCGGCGCAATTTACCGTGTATTATCCCTTGCCGCACTTCATCACCAAATAGCATTGGACAACGAAGAAGCGCTTGTCCCGCTTGCTGCAAACTTAGATGTGCAGTTTTTGGTTGATAGCCAAACTAATGCTGGAAAAGTTATATTAGAAGGCGAAGATGTCACCTCGACAATTCGCAACGAAGAGGTTGGGGCAGCTGCCTCTAAAGTAGCTGCATTACCCCGTGTACGTGAAGCGTTACTTCGACGCCAGAGAGCGTTTAAAACGGAACGAGGCTTAATTGCTGATGGCCGAGATATGGGCACTGTGGTTTTTCAAGATGCGCCATTAAAAATATATTTAACCGCCAGTGCACAAGAACGTGCGCGTAGACGTTATGTTGAGTTGAATGAGCGCGGCCTTGATGTTACACTAAGTGGTCTATTACAGGACATTCAGGCTCGTGATGAGCGCGATATGAATCGCACCGTTGCGCCGCTTGTTCCTGCTGATGATGCAATTGAAATAGATACAAGCGAGCTTAACGCTCAGCAAGTATTTGATAAAGTTATAACTTTAGTCGATATTGCTATCTCACAAGGCAAGCTTCCTAAACGAAGCTAAACACATTTTATGCACCAGCAGGACGCCAGTGCTATTTTAACAACCCCATGCAGCATGGTTGCTTATTGGTATTAATATATGAGACGTATATTCGTATGTCAGAAAATTTTGCGCAGTTATTTGAAGAAAGCTTAAAGGGTTTTGAAGCAGAGCAAGGCTCTATTGTTAAAGGTACAGTAATCTCTATCGAGAATAACATTGTACTTGTAGATGCTGGTCTTAAATCAGAAAGTGCTATCCCTGCAGAGCAGTTCAAAAATGCTGCTGGTGAACTAGAAGTTGCTGTAGGCGACGAAGTAGATGTTGCACTAGATGCAATCGAAGACGGTTTCGGTGAAACTATCCTTTCTCGCGAGAAAGCGAAGCGTCACGAAGCGTGGATCCGTCTTGAGAAAGCATGTGAAGAGCAAGAAACTGTTACTGGTGTTATCAACGGTAAAGTTAAAGGCGGTTTCACAGTTGAAGTTGATTCAATCCGTGCTTTCCTACCTGGTTCACTTGTTGATGTTCGTCCAGTACGTGACACAACTCACCTTGAAGGCAAAGAGCTTGAATTTAAAGTAATCAAGCTTGATCAAAAACGTAACAACGTTGTTGTTTCACGTCGTGCAGTTATCGAATCTGAAAACTCACAAGAACGTGAAGAGCTTCTTGCTAACCTTGTTGAAGGTCAAGAAGTTAAAGGTATCGTTAAGAACCTTACTGACTACGGTGCATTCGTTGACCTTGGTGGTGTTGATGGTCTACTACACATCACTGACATGGCGTGGAAGCGTGTTAAGCACCCTTCAGAAATCGTTAATGTTGGCGACGAAATCGCAGTTAAAGTTCTTAAATTCGACAAAGATAAAACTCGTGTATCTCTAGGCCTTAAACAGCTTGGCGAAGATCCATGGGCAGCTATCGCTGGTCGTTACCCAGAAGGTTCTAAGCTTTCTGGTCGTGTAACTAACCTTACTGATTACGGTTGCTTCGTAGAAATCGAAGAAGGCGTTGAAGGTCTAGTTCACGTTTCTGAAATGGATTGGACTAACAAGAACATCCACCCTTCAAAAGTTGTTTCACTAGGTGACACTGTTGAAGTTATGGTTCTTGAAATCGATGAAGAGCGTCGTCGTATTTCTCTTGGTCTTAAGCAATGTATTGCTAATCCTTGGCAGGAATTTGCTCGTCTACAAAACAAAGGCGACCAAGTTACTGGTAAGATCAAATCAATCACTGACTTCGGTATCTTTATCGGTCTTGACGGTGGTATTGATGGTCTTGTACACCTTTCAGACATTTCTTGGAACACGCCTGGCGAAGAAGCTGTACGTGAATTCAAGAAAGGCGACGAAATCACTGCTATCGTATTGCAAGTTGACCCAGAGCGTGAACGTATCTCTCTAGGTGTTAAGCAAATCGAAGCTGACCCTTTCAATAACTACCTTGATGCAAACAAAAAAGGTGCTATTGTTAAAGGTAAAGTGACTGAAGTTGATGCGAAAGGCGCAACTGTAGAGCTTATCGAAGGCGTTGAAGGTTACATCCGTGTAGCTGATATCGCTCAAGAGCGCGTTGAAGATGCAACGACTGTTGCTTCTGTAGGCGACGAAATCGAAGCTAAATACGTTGGCGTTGATCGTAAGAACCGCACTTTAAGCTTATCTGTTAAAGCTCTTTTCGAAGCAGAAGAGAAAGAAGTACTAGAGAAGCTTAAGAAAGAAGAGCCAGTGTTTGAAAACGCAATGGCAGCTGCTTTCGCAAATGCACAAAAAGACTAATTACTAATTAGTTTTTAATTGGAAGGGCAGTTTTGCCCTTCCACTATTCTCTTTAAGGAAACGCTATGACTAAGTCAGAACTGATAGAAACACTTGCCGAACAGCACGCACACGTTCCAGTGAAAGATGTTGAAAATGCAGTAAAAGAAATTCTTGAACAAATGGCCGGCTCATTATCTACTTCAGATCGTATTGAGATCAGAGGTTTTGGTAGTTTCTCTTTGCATTACCGCGCTCCTCGCACAGGTCGTAACCCTAAGACTGGCGATACAGTAGAGCTTGATGGTAAGCATGTACCTCATTTTAAACCAGGCAAAGAATTACGCGACCGCGTAAACGAGAGTATTGCCTAGTTAACCAGTTGGAGTAGTTACTTGTTTAAGGTATTAAAAATTATTCTGGTTGTACTATGCCTATTTTGCGCATTTTTATTGGGTTCTCAAAATCCACAATTAGTACAAATAAATTACATTATTGCCAGTAATACCTTGCCACTCGCTGTAATAATAAGTATCTGCTTTATACTGGGTGTAATAATAGGGTGTTTTATTAGCTTTAAATTGTTCTCTAAATTAAAGTGGCAAAATTACCGCTTAAAAAAACAATTAGCGCCAGAAAAAAATAATAGTAAGCTTATTGCTAATAAAGACACCTAATCATGATTGAGCTTTTGTTTTTACTACTGCCTGTTGCTGCCGGTTATGGCTGGATTATGGGCAAAAATAGTGCAAAAAACCAAGCTCATCAACTCAACCGTCAAATCACTTCTGAATACAGTAAAGGCTTAAAGTTTTTACTAGACAGAGAAGAAGATCAGGGCTTAGAGCACCTAATCAACTTATTAGAGGTTGCTGCTGACTCTGTCGACCACTACTCAACCCTTGCTACCATGTTTCGCCGAAGAGGTGAGCTTGACCGCGCAATAAAAATCCATGAACTCCTTTTAAAACATCCAAGTTTAAATGAACAACAAGCTGCCGCTAGCCGCCTAGAATTAGCCGAAGATTATATTATGGCCGGCTTATTAGATGGTGCAGAAGAGCATTTAGTGTGGCTTGTTAAAGCGGGGCATGAACAAGCGCTTGACCCAATTATTACTTTATACTCGCAAACCCGAGAGTGGGAAAAGGGCATTAATATGTTCGAAGCCCATAGTGAGTTATTTGTTAAAGAACAGCATTTTAAAGCAATTGCTAATTTTTACAGCGAAGCTGCCCTAAGTGAAAATAAACCGCAATTAATGAGCAAAGCCATTAGTTTAAATTACAAAGCGGTTCGCCCTTTATACGAATTAGGGTTATCGGCTTACACAAGCGAAGACTACGTAAAAGCAATTTACTATTGGCGTGAATTAGTTTGCCAATTTACGTTGTTTGCACCTTTATTTATTGACCAGCTTGCACATAGTTATAAGCAGTTAAATTTAACACATCAATTTCATGATTTATTATGTGACTTGCTCGACAAAGGTGGGGTACTAATAAAAATAAAACATTGCCAAGCATTGTTAGAGCAGGGAAATACTAAACAGGCATTTGAGTTTTTAACTGACAGCTTAAAACGCCAGCCAACAATTAGAGGTTTTAGCTTTTTACTACAGCTAATGGGTGATAAAAACCCAAATATCAAAGAAGTACTTGATGAAATTGACAAGCTAGTTACATCGTATATAGCTACAAAACCAGACTTTCAATGCCAACATTGTGGTTTTACAAGCCACACAATTTATTGGAACTGCCCATCTTGTAAACATTGGGAAACCATTGTGCCAAGTAGAGGCCTAGACGGATTTTAATAACCCCCAACTATTTATAACTTTACTGCCATTCATTAGGATAGTTATGTCTTTAGAAGATACAAAAAAAGTTCTTATTGCCCTAGATTACGACTCACAAGAGGCGGCTCTTAATTTTGTAAAAAAACTCTCACCAGATACGTGTCGTTTAAAAGTAGGCAAAGAAATGTTTACTTATTTCGGCCCTGCATTCGTTAAACAGTTAATTGATTTAGGCTTTGATGTATTTTTAGATTTAAAATTTCATGATATTCCTAACACAGTGGCAAAAGCGGTCACCGCAGCGGCTAATATGGGCGTTTGGATGGTAAACGTTCATGCATCTGGTGGTTTTGAAATGATGAATAAGGCAAAGCTTGCACTTGAAAAGTTTGGTGATAAAGCCCCTTTATTAATTGCAGTGACAGTGCTAACCAGCATGGATGAAGCTGAGCTAAAGCGTTTAGGTGTTGAAAAATCAGCGCAAGAACAAGTTATTCATTTAGCTAAATTAACAAAAGAAGCTGGGCTTGATGGCGTAGTATGTTCTGCCCAAGAAGCGAAAGCACTAAAAGCGCAATTAGGTAGCGAGTTTAAGCTAGTTACTCCTGGCATTCGTCCTGCTGGTAGTGATGTGGGCGACCAAAAGCGAATTATGACACCAAAGCAAGCTATTGAAGCCGGAAGCGATTACTTAGTGATTGGTAGACCAATAACACAATCGTCAGATCCAGTACAAACTTTAATCGATGTTAATAAAACTTTGGTTTAAGTTAACAAAAAGCAATTATTTAGTGCTAAACCCCTTTTATGAATACATTTTTATGCTACATTAGTACTAAGAATGCAGTAAGGGGTTTATTTTGAAGTTAATTTTTGGATCTATTTTAATTGTTGTTGCAGGTTTTTCAGTAAATAAATATGTTTTTTCTAGTAAAGCATATGATGGAGTAGCGACAATTACCGACCTAGTCGCAAATTATCCTGTGGATTTATTTGAATTTAAGCAAACCATGCATGGCTACGCGCATCACTTATGCTATAAAAATGAAGAGCGATTAACGCGCCAAAACGTAACTACGTCAGATTGCATTTCAAATCATGACGACAAACAAATTGAATGTGAAAATAAAGTATTTAGGTTGGCGCCACTAAGCTTAGAAACTAAAGCTGAGATACTAGATTATTCTAAGCAGTATACAGAATGTACGTTACCGTATAAGCGTATTATGGGTTAATGCCTATTAGCGATCCCCTAATTATTTTAAGCGGAGGAAGCTTAGTTTTAGCTTCGTTTAATAAATTTCACTTACTACGAGGTGAAGGTAAAGAGTAGGGCAAAATAAGTGCCGTTATTAATAATAGCTAACTAACGTTTTTATTCATCAAACGTTCTATCATCCTTTAACGATTATTTAATTAAACTATTTAGAAACGTTTTTAACCGTAAGCGCCAACATAATGTTAGCGCTTATAAAAGTGTACGACTATTTTAAGCGGATAGATTTGGCTTCTATGTCAATCAAGCCTTGCTTAAATAAACCACCAATGGCTTTTTTATAGTTAGCTTTACTGGTTGAAAATACTTTTTTGATAAGTTCAGGATCAGATTTATCACCAATAGCTAGTATGCCGCCTTCGTTTTTAAGCTTTTCCATTATTTTATCGCCAAGCTCACTTACTTTACCCATGCCTGGTTTTTCAAGAATAACGTCGATTTTTCCGTCTTCTCGTACTTTTTGAATAAAGCCTTTAAGCTTTTGCCCTACAAATAAGTTTTTAAATACCATATTGTAAAAAACAACACCAAAGTGAGACTCTTCAATAAGCACTTTGTAGCCAATATCTGTTTTACCAGCAACAATTAAATCAACTTCTTGTAGGTGTGTGTACTCAGGCTCATCTTTTGATAAAAAGCGGTTAAAGTTGCTTGATGCACAAATACGTTGGCTTGCATTATCTAAATACAAGCGAACTAAATAAGAATGACCTTCTTGCATACGTGGTTTTTGCTCATTAAATGGAGCTAAAACATCTTTTTCTAGACCCCAATCTAAAAAAGCACCTATGCTATTTATTTCTTTAACACGAAGCAGTGCATATTCACCTACTTGAGCATGGGGTTTTTTTACTGTTGCTGTTGGTAAATTGGCGTTATCTAAAAAGATAAAAACGCTTATGCTATCGCCAGCTTCAAGTTCATCTTTAATTTCGTGCTTTGGTAAAAACACTTCCCCTAAATCGTGACCATCAAGGTAAGCACCTTCATTGCTCACTTCTTTTACAAATAAGGTTTGTGTTGTTCCTAGGTAACTCATAATTATTCCTGCTCAGGCTTTTTTTTACGGCGCATTGGAGAATTGCCATCAATATTCATCGGGGCTTTTATAGGTGCAGCTGGTTTTTTAGGTTTAGCTTTACGTTTAACTTGCGGCTTTTTGACCTGTGCAACTTTTTTAGTTTTTACAACGGTTGTTGCAGGCTTTTTCTCTTTTATACCTTTAAATTTAGCTTTAAGGCCATCAACGCTTGCAAAAACCAGTTCGTCGTTCAAAAACGACTTAATTGCTAAGTAACTGGTCCAGTCTTTAGGACCTACTAGCGATAATGCATTACCTTTAAATCCGGCGCGGCCTGTACGACCAATACGGTGTACATATTCTTCAGCGTGTTTTGGTAAATCAAAGTTGATAACGTGCGTTACACTTAATAAGTCCAGTCCACGTGAAGCAACGTCAGTGGTGATTAAAATTTTAAAATTTTCGCGGCTAAACGAGTCCATAATATCAAGACGTTTGCTCTGTGTTAAATCGCCAGCTAAAGCCACCGATTTAAAACCTTTTGTATTTAATGCTTCGCTTAAACGGCTTGTATCGGCACGGGTCGCTGTAAAAATAATACACTGGCCAACATCATCTTGTTTTAAAAAATGCTCAAGTAATGCTTCTTTATGATCAAGGTGATCGGCTAAATAGAGTGTTTGTTTAATATCACTGTGTTGCTCGTTTGCGGCGCTCAGTGTAATTTGCTTTGGTTTTTTTAATAAATTACGCGATAGAGCATCGACTTGAGCATGATCTAGTGTCGCTGAAAAAAGTAATGTTTGGCGCAAGCGATGATTAGCTTGCTCGTTAATCATTTTTAGCTGTTCAGTAAAACCTAAGTCTAATATACGATCGGCTTCATCAAAAATTAATAGCTCTAGTCCGCTTAATTGTAATGAGCGTTTAGTGATGTGATCGGCCAAACGCCCTGGGGTTGCCACAACAAAGTGCGGGTCGTTACGAAGGGCTTTAATTTGATCGTTAAAGTTCTCGCCACCGAGTATTTTTACAGCTTTAATGTTTGTGCCTGCAATTAATAAACGCAATTGAGTAAATACTTGGGTTGCAAGCTCACGGGTTGGTGCAACGATGAGGACACGAGGATCGCGTTTACTGAGCGCTTTTTGTTTCATCACTCGCTGAACAGCAGGTAATAAAAACGCTAATGTTTTGCCCGACCCAGTTTTTGACTGAGCAAAAATGTCATGCCCTGCAAGTGCGGTAGGCACTGCATGTGCTTGAATATCTGTGGGCTGGGTGATCCCTTGATGTGCTAATTGTGTTTCAAGGCGAGTATCAATCCCAAGATCAGTAAAGTGCAAAGTCGTGTTCTCCAATGTGCAACTTAAATTAATGGCCGCATTATAGCTTACACATGGGTTGTGCCGACAGTAAAAACCATTCTAACGCGCTATTTTTTGCAATTAATTATAAAAAGCGTAAAATACGCGCCCCATATGCGCCGGATTTACGATTCGGTAAACGCCACTTAAGGCTATCAAAGCAAAATAGGAAGCAAAATGACTGCTGTTCATAAAAATGATGTAACAACCGAGCACTTTGTAGTGTGTGCAATGTACAAATTTGTAGGCTTGCCAAATTTTGAAGCACTGCGTAAACCCCTTTTAGAAGTGATGGAAGCAAACAAAGTACGCGGTACTTTATTGCTTGCTGCTGAAGGTATTAACGGTACTGTATCGGCTAAGCGCGAAGGAATAGACAACTTACTTGCGTGGTTAGATACACAAGAAAACCTAAAAGACATAGTAACTAAAGAATCATACGATGATGAATGCCCGTTTTACCGCACTAAAGTAAAACTAAAAAACGAAATTGTTACGATGGGCGTTGAAGGGGTTGACCCACTAAAAGTAGTGGGAAGCTATGTAAAACCCCAAGAGTGGAATGCATTAATATCAGACCCTGATGTGATTTTGATTGATACACGTAACGATTACGAAATTGAAATTGGCACTTTTCAAAATGCGGTCGATCCTAATACCAAAACTTTCCGTGAGTTCCCTCAGTGGGCAAAAGAAAATTTAGATCCAGAAAAACACAAAAAAGTAGCCATGTTTTGTACCGGCGGTATTCGCTGCGAAAAATCAACGGCTTATATGAAAGAGCAAGGGTTTGATGAAGTTTACCACCTTGAAGGCGGTATTTTAAAATACCTAGAAGAAGTGCCAAAAGAAGAAACAATGTGGGAAGGTGAGTGTTTTGTTTTTGATAATCGTGTAGCAGTAAATCATGATTTACAAAAAGGCTCTTACGATCAATGCCATGCCTGTCGTATGCCGATTACAGAAGACGAAAAGCAAAAGCCAGAATACATGGAAGGCGTTTCGTGTCATCACTGTATTGACAATGTAACCGATGAGCAGCGTGCTCGTTTTGCTGAGCGTCAAAAGCAAATAGAATTAGCACAAGCACGTGGTGAAGGGCATATTGGTAATGAAGCGCAAGCGGTTTTACAACAACGTAAAGAAGCTAAAAAAGCACAAAAAGAAGCGCAGCGCGGTAAATAATCTTTAACTCCATATTATCTACATAGCCCAGTTTATACTGGGCTTTTTTATTTAAATAGCCACTTTTTAGTTTAATCCTGCCTGTATTTGTATAAATGCTCAGCCTTTAGGCGCCTTTTTCAAAAATTAATTGGTATTACCAATTAATTTCATCTAATAGTTTTGCTAATTTGTCGTTCTATCCTACCTATTGATCAATCAGCTGTTAGACTTCGTAAGGTAATGGGAATAATAATTAATTAAGGTATTACTTTGAAATCGCAAAATGTTTTAATCGGTGTGCTCAGTTTGCTGCTGTTGTTCAGCCTTCCTGCAATGAGTGCGAACGTTGTTGTACAAAAAATTACTCTCGAAAGTGTAAAACAACAAGTGCAAGCGGTAGGAAATACAGAAGCAATTCATTCAGTTGTAATGTACCCCGCTGTAGGCGATAGAGTAACAGGTGTTTATTTTAAGCCAGGTGATAAAGTAAAAAAAGGCGATACTTTACTCGAACTTGATTCTCGTAGGCAAAAAGCCGTACTTGATGAGGCTAAGATTAAACTTGCCGATACCCAGCGAATATTAAAACGATTAGAACAAAGTCAGGCCAAAGGCGCAGTGCCTAAAAGTGATGTTGACGACGCTAAAACGGTTGTAGAGCTGGCCAAAGTCACCCTCATACAGGCTCAAACTGAACTTGAAGACAGAAAAGTAATTGCGCCGTTCAATGGCATTATGGGTTTAACAGATGTTGAGGTTGGCGATAGAATAACCGAGCAAACCCCTATTGCCACAATAGATGACACAACAAGTCTGTATATAAATTTTAACGCACCGGAGTCCGCTATCAGTATGCTGCGTAATAAAAGCAGCTTAACGGTATTTCCTTGGCAATCAGAAGTTGCCATTAAGGCTGATATTGCCTATTTAGACTCACGCGTAGACCCGCAAACTCGTACTTTACGTGTTAAAGCAAAGCTAAATAATGAGAAGCAACAATTTTTACCTGGTATGAGTTTTAGGGTTCATATTGAGGTGTTAGGGGAGCGTTTTGCAGCAGTTCCTGAAGCTGCATTACTGTGGGGAGCTACAGGCCCTTATGTATGGACCAGCGTCGATAAAAAAGCCACACGTGTTGATGTAAAAATAGAGCAGCGTTTGGCGGGGCGATTGTTAGTCTCTGGGCCGTTAAATAAAGGCGATATTCTAGTTGTTGAAGGGGTACAACGCTTACGTGCAGGCCAAGATCTAAGCTTTAATTTACTCGCTAAAGATACGCAGGAGTAGGTATGAAACAACAACCTATGATGCAAGATTTACCCTCAATGGCGATTCGCCGTCCAGTCCTTATTGTGGTGCTTAACTTATTAATTATTATTGCAGGTATTGCCGCTATTGCGGGTGTTGAAGTAAGAGAACTTCCTGATGTAGATAGGCCACGTATTACGGTTTCGGCCCCATTTCCTGGCGGCTCGCCTGAGACCGTTGACACTGAAGTAACCAGTAAATTAGAAGGCGCAGTAGCGCGTGTAAGTGGCGTTAAATCAATACGCGCACAAAGTGAAGAGGGAAATGCACGTATTGTGGTCGAATTTAGACCAGGTATAAACTTAGATGACGCCGCAAATGAAACGCGTGAGTCTGTGGCACGTGTAGAACGAGACCTTCCAGAGGAAGTGGAGCGGGTTTCTATTATTAAAGCCGACAACGACGCCGAAGCGGTGGTATCTCTTACTGTTTCGAGTGAAAGTTTATCGCTTGAAGCGCTTACCGAGCGCGTAAATGTTGACTTAGCGCCGCAATTTTTAACTATTCCGGGTGTTGCAGATGTACGCTTAAACGGTGATAGAGAAAGAGTATTAAGAGTACGAATTGACCCGTTAAAACTAAGTAGCTTTAATTTAACAGTGCCCGATGTAGCACAAGTACTTAGCCAAGCGCCGTTTGATGTGCCAGCAGGGAGTTTGAAGTCAAACGATCAGCAAATTATTGTACGTGCCGATGCAACCTCCATTACTCCAGAGCAAGTGGGCGATATTATAATACAAGGCGATACTCGAATTAGTGATATTGCGGCTGTGTATTTTGGCCCTGCCGATCCGCGCTCTATGGTAAGGCTAAATGGTAAGCCCGTTATTGGTATGGAAATCATTCGACAAGCACAATCAAATACAATTGAAATATCAGATGAAGTGCTCAAACTTATTACAAGTATGCAAACACGCTTTCCAGAAATAGAATTTACACTTACCTCCGATGACGCACAATTTATAAGAAGCTCAGTAGATGAAGTAATTTACTCTTTATTGCTTACAGTATTGTTAGTGGTTGTCACTTTGTGGGTATTTATTGGCTCTTGGCGCGCCACTTTAGTGCCTGCTTTTGCTATTCCTGTTGCCTTAATAGGGTCTTTAGCACTTATATGGGCACTGGGTTTTTCAATAAATATTTTAACCTTGTTGGCGCTTGTATTAGCCACAGGCTTAATTGTTGATGATGCCATAGTAGTAAGTGAAAATATTCAGCGCCAGCGGGGGCTAGGTTTAGGGCGTCGGGCAGCTGCTGTAATAGGCACGCGCGAGGTGTTTTTTGCTGTTGTAGCAACCACGGCTGTACTTGCCGCTGTATTTATACCCATTGCCTTTTTACCATCTACGGCGGGTCGCTTATTCAGAGAGTTTGGTGGAGTACTTGCCGGTGCGGTAATTATATCAAGCTTTGTGGCACTTTCATTAGTGCCTGCTCTTACCTCCAAATTAAAGTTAAAGCAGGGCGGTTTTCACCCATTTGCTAAACTAGGCCATTGGTTGGGTGGTATTTATACAAAAACAATTCATCAAGTGCTTAACCATGCATGGCTTACGTTTGCGCTCTGTTTATTGGTTGCAGCAGGCTCAGGTGCATTGTACGCCAGTTTAGATAACGAGCTTTTGCCCACAGAAGACCGAGGTAAAATTCGTATATTTGCACGAGGCCCAGATGGTGTAGGGCTTAACTTTATGGATAGGCAAGCAATAAAAATGGAAGATATTTTACTTCCGTTTGTAGATAGCGGCGAAATTGAGTCTATTTATACTGTGGTAGGCCAATGGGACCCTAATATTGTGTTTATTACTGTGCCACTAAAACACTGGGATGAAAGGCACTTTAGCCAACAAGAAATTATTAATAAGATACGTCAGCCACTTGGCGATATTCCAGGAGCACCGGCTTACCCGGGGGGTGCTAATAGTTTAAATTTACGTGGCCAAGGTGGAGGCGTTGAAATAGCGCTGCTTGGGCAAGATTATTTGCAAATATTTAAAGCGGCTCAGCAGTTTTCTGCGGCTCTTGAAAAGGCTGTTTCTGAGGTGGCACCTGTGCGTATCTCATATCAGCCTTCTCAACCACAACTTAGAGTAAATATAGACAGGCGCCGTGCACAAGAGCTCGGTGTATCGCTAAACGACATTGCTATTACCTTGCGCGCAGCAATAAATGGCGACGACGTAGAAGATTTAAACATTGGTGATCAGTCTGTGCCAATTATGTTGCAAGCGCAAAACCAAACAATAAACAGCCCAAGCGATCTGGCTAATTTATACATAAGGGCCGGTAATGGTAGTTTAGTTCCTTTAAGTAGTGTGGCTTATATTTCTGAAGAAGGCGTGGCAGCAGAGCTTGAGCGTCATGCCCAGCGCCGTTCTATAGAGTTAAGCATGGAGCTGCCAGAATCGTTAACCATTGCTGATTTAGTTGAGCAAATAAAAACGGTGTCTGAGCAGTCGTTAGAACCAGGTATTGCACTTGCGTTTAAAGGCGAAGCACTAACCTATGAAGAAACATCCAGCGAAGTACTTGTAACTTATGTTTTTGCTTTTTTAATTGTATTTTTAGTGTTGGCTGCCCAATTTGAAAATGTAAATAGTGCCATTGTGGTTATGATAACCGTTCCCTTTGGTATTACATCGGCCATATTAGCGCTTTATTTAACCGGCACATCGCTAAATATTTACTCTCAAATTGGTTTAGTCATGCTGATAGGCTTAATCGCTAAAAACGCAATTTTGCTTGTTGAGTTTGCAGATCAATTACGCGATCAAGGTTTAACAGTCAGAAAAGCGGTCGAGCAAGCTGCACTGGTACGTTTGCGCCCAATTACGATGACTCTTATATCGACTCTACTTGGTGCATTACCGTTAATTCTCTCTACAGGCGCAGGGGCTGAGGCCCGAAATGCCATTGGCTGGGTGGTGTTTGGCGGATTAGCACTTGCGGTGTTGTTTACGCTTTATCTTACTCCGGTAATTTACTTAGGTTTAGCACGCTTTACCACGCCAAGGGGGGATGAATCTAAGCAGCTCGCACAAGAGCTTGAAAAAATCTAACCTTAAAGCCATGCCCAGCAACGTTTTTAAATTAAACGTGTACTAGGCATGGTTATGGCTTGATTGGCATACCTTGTTTGTTAAGATAGCCACTTGAGCATATACATGCCTTTTTGTGTGGCCACAAGGAATCCCCAATGCAAGCCGAACAAGTTGAAATTGCGCAATTTTTAGCGCAGCACCCGCCATTTGATGACTTACCAACAAACGCTTTAAACGAGCTTGCGCAACAAGTTGAGGTAGCTTACTACCGCTCGCAAACTGATATTTTAACGTTAGGCCAAGACATTGCTGATTTATTTATAATTCGCAGTGGCTCTGTGGAAATTTATCGTCGTAACAACGAGCTTTATAACCGCTTAGATGTGGGCGGTATTTTTGGCCAAATGGGCTTGTTGATGAATCGTAAAGTGCGCTTTCCTGCAAAGGCATTAGAGGACACCCTAGTTTATTGCATTAACTTTGAACTATTTAACCGTTATTGTGATGAGTTTGACGGCTTTGCTGATTATTTTGAAGCCGATGGCAATGTACGCCTTCGCCAAGCGTTAGTTGAGCAAGCCGACAGCAACGATTTAACAACCGCCAAAGTTAAATCGCTCATTCACCGTGATGTGGTAACGCTAAGTACTCAAACCACCATACAAGATGTTGCAAAAGTAATGACAGAAGAAGCGGTATCTTCTGTGTTAGTTACCGATTTAGATAAACCAATAAGCGACGACCCAGAAGAAGATGATGGTCAAATAGTAGGTATTATTACCGACCGCGATATACGCACAAAAGTGGTAGCACAAGGCCTAGGGCTTGATGTTACTGCTGATAAAATTATGTCAACTAATCTTGTACTGCTTGATTCAAATGCCTATGTATTTGAGGCCGTGCTTGCCATGCTGCGCGACAATTTGCACCACTTACCTGTGGTACAAAAACGCAGGCCAATTGGGGTTATTTCATTATCCGATATTTTAAGGTACGAGTCGCAAAGTAGTTTACTCTTGGTGCGCGGTATTTTAGCGCAGCAAACCATTGAAGATTTAGCACATTATGCGCGCCAGCTGCCCAATGTATTTGTACGTATGGTAAACGAAGATGCTAATTCACATATGATTGGTACGGCAATTGCGGTAATAGGGCGTACTTTTAAACAGCGCTTGTTAGTACTGGCTGAAGAAAAATATGGCCCGCCGCCAGTACCTTATTGTTTTATCGCGTTAGGCTCTATGGCGCGAGATGAACAACTTATTGTAACAGATCAAGATAACGCGCTTATTTTGGATGACAATTACGATGATGAAAAACACAATGAGTACTTTCAAAATATTTCTGATTTTGTGTGTGATGGCTTAGCGCAATGTGGTTATACCTATTGTAGCGGCGAGATTATGGCCTCGTTTAAAAAATGGCGTAAAACACGCTCACAATGGTTTGATCAATTCTCACAGTGGATAGCCTTACCTAAACCACAAGCACTGCTTAACAGCTCAATATTTTTTGATTTAGATGGTGTGTGGGGTAAAACTAAATGGGCCGACGAGCTTAAAATTTTTATTGCTAAGCAAAGTAAACAAAACCGTGTGTTTTTAGCAAATATGGCCGCCAATGCCCGAAACCGTACACCGCCACTTGGTTTTTTTAAAGGCTTTGTGCTTGAGCATAACGGCCAACATAAGCGCTCAATGAACTTAAAACGTAGAGGCACTGCGCCGCTTTCTGATGTAATAAGAGTGCATGCTCTGGCGATAGGCTCTCGTAAGCAAAATTCGTTTGAACGCCTTGAAGATATTATTGAGTCGCGCTTGTTACCTGAGGGCAAAGCACAGGATTTACGTGACGCATTAGAATACATTGCCATGATGCGAATTCGTCATCAAGCATGGCAAATAGAGCAAGAAGAAGAGCCCGATAACGACATAGACCCGCATTTACTTTCGCCGTTTGAGCAACGCAATTTAAAAGAAGCGTTTGCGATACTCGAAAAAGCGCAAAGTTACTTAAAATTTAGTTATTCAGCTAATGTAGGTGTTAAGTAACGAATGGCTAAGCAAACGTATTTTGACTGGCAGGCTCATTATAAAACTCTTGCTAACAACGCTAAAAATGAGCATTTAAAAGCGTTTTACCAACACGCTTATGGTGAAACCCACGCGCCTTTAAAAGACATTTCGTTTGTGGCTCTTGATTTTGAGACAACCGGTCTAAATAGTGAGGTGGACGATATAGTTAGTATTGGCTTAGTCCCCTTTACAATGCAAAGGGTGTATTGCACACTTGCTAAGCATTGGGTAGTGCAGCCTCGTAAAAGCTTAAGTGAGGAGTCGATTGTTATTCATGGTATTACGCATTCAGAAGTGGATGATGCTCCTGATTTAACCTCTCGTCTAGGGCCGCTACTTAATGCACTTAGTGGAAAAGTTGTGGTGGTGCATTATGCAGCGATAGAGCGGCACTTTTTAAACAATGCATTACTTGCGCGAATTAACGAAGGGATCCAGTTTGCATTAGTCGACACCATGGAGCTTGAGCAACGAGCATTGCGTGCTCGCCAAGGCTTAATAGGACGTTTGTTTAATCAAAAGGTCGGTTCGCTTAGGTTAACTGATTGCCGCGCGCGGTATTCACTGCCGGCTTATCATAACCATAATGCGCTAACTGATGCTCTGGCAACGGCTGAGTTGCTTATAGCGCAAGTTCAGTATCATTATCGTGAAGATACACCACTGTTCGAGCTACTTGGTTAAATAAGCATACAAAGCTATAAAAAATGCCGCAATAAATGCGGCATTTTTATTAAATGTATTACTAAACTGTATTATTTACCCGTACGAGGCTCAGTACGTAATCCTAACAGTAGGCTTACACACATTAATAACAGTACAGCTGTAAACGGAAGACCCGTTGATACCGCACCCGCTTGCAGGGCTTGTATTGCCTCTGTGCCGCCAATCCATAATAGAGCCGCAGCTATAGAGCCCTCAACCGTAGCCCAAAATATACGTTGTGGTACAGGTGCATCCACTTTACCGCCTGCTGTAATTGAGTCGATAACTAATGAACCCGAATCAGAAGAGGTAATGAAAAACACTAATACTAAAACCACAGCCAAGAACGAAAGCACGCTTGACATAGGCAGTTCGTCTAGCATTTGGAACATTGCCATAGGCACATCAGTTAAACCGTTTACGCCTAAGCTACCAACACCTTGAACAACTTGGTCTATTGCAATGCCGCCGTAAATAGACATCCATAAAATAGTAACCGCAGTAGGAATTAATAATACAGCGATTAAAAATTCTCTAATTGTACGACCACGAGAAACACGCGCAATAAACATACCTACAAACGGTGACCACGAAATCCACCATGCCCAGTAAAATACAGTCCAACCGTGCATCCATGTTTCGTCTTCACGGCCGTGTGGGTTGCTCAGTGGAATAATATTTTCAATGTAACCCATAACAGTATTGGGTACGTTACCGATTGCCACAGCAAAGCCAACTAAACCAACAAACAAAAGTAAGGCAAATGCAATGAGCATGTTTATATTACTAAGTACCTTTACGCCACCGTCAATGCCGCGTACAACTGAGATAATAGCCAGTAAGGTAACGCCAATAATAACCAATAATTGTGCGCCTACACCGCCATCGGTACCAAATACATGATTAATACCGGCAGAAGCCTGCTGCGCGCCTAAACCTAACGAGGTTGCAAGGCCAAACAAAGTGGCAAGTACGGCAAGAATATCAATAATATGACCAGGCCAGCCCCACGCTCTGTCGCCTAATAGTGGATAAAAAATTGAACGAATTGATAAAGGAAGACCTTTATTATAAGTAAAAAACGCAAGTGAGAGCGCTACAACGGCATAAATAGCCCAAGGGTGAAGACCCCAGTGAAACATGGTTGCACCCATGGCTACTTTTGCAGCCTCTGGTGTATTTGCAGTTACATTAAGTGGGGTTTCGTACCAGCCTGTAAAGTAGGCTACAGGCTCTGCAACACCCCAAAACATTAAGCCAATACCCATACCTGCGGCAAATAACATGGCAAGCCATGAAATGCGTGAATGCGATGGTTTAGCACCGTCTCCGCCTAAACGAATATTACCATATGGCGATACAATTAATGCCAAGCAAAATATAACAAAGAAGTTTGCTGCCCACATAAAAAACGCATCAAAGTTATTTATTATATCGAGTTTAATACCATCAAGTGTTGCTTTGGCTGTTTGCGCATCCGAAACGAGAATGGCGACTAAAAAGATGACAATCAAACCGGCACTAATACCAAAAACAGGATTGTGTATATCAAACCCCCATTTTTGAACGTTATCTTGACCTACGGTGTAGTCCGTATTATCAATACTATACTTGTCATGATTTTCGCTCATGAATACCTCTTATGTTGTCCTAACAAGCCAGAGAATTCCGGCATAACACTAAGTTAATTAGCCACAGAGTAAGTTGCATTATTTTCAATAAAACTTATTTGAGGACTAACTAAATTAATCGCTGATCATACCCTTAATAGTGTATGAGTTAAATCGTAAATGTAAAACTATTTGGTGTTATATGCCTGATTACTTAGCGCTAAAAGCTATTTATCACCAAAAAGATAAGCTATTGTTAATTCAGTGAGTGTTAAAAATTAGTTTGTTATTAAACTAAAATTAAAGCAGCGCCTCCAAACTCGTTTAGTCGTTAATTCATTAGTCTACGTTTTAAATGGGTAGAGGGTTTGATTTAATCATTATGTAACATGAATAAAGGTAAAATCTGGCGTAGGCTTTATTTAATCGCAAAGAGTGAAAGGACTAACATTAATATGCTAAACAAGAAAACGAATGAAGCGCACGGCACTGAAAAAATACACGCTCAATTTCAGTCAATTCGCCAACATAGTCTTACACTTATAGAAAACCTCAGCGCAGAAGATTGCCAACTACAAGCAATGGACGATGCAAGCCCAATGAAATGGCACTTAGCTCACACCACGTGGTTTTTTGAAACATTTTTACTTAGTAAGTATCTGCCTAACTACACGCTCTTTGATGAACAATTTAAGGTGCTTTTTAACTCCTACTATAACGGCATAGGTGAGCAATTTAAGCGCGCTAACAGAGGAAGTTTATCTCGCCCTAGTTTAGAGGAGGTGTTGCGCTACAGAGCTTATGTTGATAATGCGCTAAACGAGTTGCTTAAATTAGGCACTAACCAAACACTGTGCAATATTATAGAACTTGGACTGAATCATGAGCAGCAACATCAAGAGCTCATGCTAATGGATATTAAGTATAATTTTTCGGTTAATCCAAGCTTTCCTGCCTACAGCCAAGCCCCAAGTTACTCACCAATGATTAGTGATTCATTAGGCACTTTAAAATTTACCGAATTTAGCCAAAGCATAACCAATATAGGGGCTAATGCTAAAAACGGCTTTTCGTACGATAACGAACAACCTAAACACCAAGCGCTTATCCATGCGTTTAGTTTTGCTAATCGATTAGTGACTAATAGAGAGTACTTACATTTTATAGAGGCGGGCGGATATAAAAACCCTTCATTTTGGTTAAGTGATGGCTGGGCTAATATAAATACCGAGCAACTTAGTCACCCTTTGTATTGGCATTATATTGACGGGCGATGGTTTGAATTTACCCTCTACGGGCTACAGCCTTTAAATTTAGATGCGCCAGTGAGCCATGTAAGCTATTTTGAAGCAGCGGCTTACGCTAATTTTGTAAATGCGCGTCTACCTACTGAGTTTGAGTGGGAGTATGTAGCACAGCAACAAGCACTTATACAACGACAAAACGATTTGCTCACGCCAAGTGCATGTAAAAACCTTGATGTTATCTCGCAGTTAAGCGATACATGCTGGCAGTGGACTAATAGCGCCTATTTACCTTACCCAGGCTTTAAACCCTTTAGCGGAGCCGCAGGGGAATACAATGGTAAATTTATGAATAACCAAATGGTTTTGCGTGGCGGGTGTGTGTTTACCCCAAAAGATCATTTAAGGCAGACTTACCGTAACTTTTTTTATCCACATCAAGCGTGGATGTGCAGCGGCATTAGACTAGCAAAGGACATACTATGAGCCAAGTAACAGCAATTAATCAGCTATCAATAACCGATCTAGACTTTTTAAATGATGTATTACATGGACTAGCTCAACAGCAAAAGTCGCTGCCATGTAAGTATTTCTATGATGATAAAGGGGCGGCCTTATTTGAGCAAATAACTTCATTGCAAGAGTACTATGTTACCCGCACTGAACTTTCCATATTAGAAGATTACTCAAAAGCGATTGCTAGTAGACTGCCCGAGAACCTATCAATTATTGAGCCTGGCTGTGGCTCGGGTAAAAAGGTCGCGTATTTACTCGCCCATATGAGCAATGTAAAAACCTTTGTTCCTTTTGAAATATCATCAGAAATGCTTAATTATTCGCTAGCGCATTTATCACCGTTATTTCCGGAGCTAGCAATTACGCCATTGCTAGGCGATTTTACCCATAGTCAAATGGTTAAGAAGTTAACAAAAGACACCGCCTTAGATAGCCAAACAAATTTAGTCTATTTTCCAGGTTCTACACTGGGTAACTTTGCGCCAGTAAAAGCCATTGAAATAATGAATAATTTTCACCGTTTATGCGGTGTTGATGGCTATGTATTAATAGGTATTGATTTAGTAAAAGAGCGACAAGTGTTACTTGATGCTTACGATGATAAAGCTGGCATTACCGCCGCCTTTAATAAAAACTTACTCCAGCGAATAAATAACGAATTAAATGGCACGTTCATTTTAGATAATTTTAAACACGAATCTCGATTTAACGAAGTGCATAGCCGCATTGAAATGCATTTAGTGAGCAAATGTAATCAAAGCGTGGTAATTAACAACACGCAAATAGACTTTGCAGCGGGAGAGAGCATTCACACTGAAAACTCGCACAAATATACCCTTGAGTCGTTTAAAAATCTTGCTGCCCAAGCTAATTTATCGCTTGAACAAACTTGGCAAGACGAGAAAAGCTACTTTGCACTTTGCCTACTAAGGCCAATGTAATAGCTTAATTCACAACTACCTGATTGCTGCTAAACGTATAGTTTAGCAGCGCGCCTTTTGGTGATTGTTGTATAAGGCTTACTTTATTTAAACCATATAGTCTAAAAATAAGTGGCGCAATAATCGACACCGCAGAGCCAGTTGCAGTATCTTCATTTATCCCAAATTGCGGCGCAAAATACCTAAAATACACGCTTGCGTTGGTATCATTAGTACTATCTATTTGCAGTGCTATCACCGCATTGTTATGCACTTTTGCCAAGCGTGTAAAATTAACCTCTAAATGCTTTAAATTAGCCATGCTTTTAAACAGTATAACGGTATAGCCATTTTTATAAGCTGTTGAGTAAGTTGCTTTTATAGAGTGCGAAAACACATCACAGAGACTGTTACTCTCATCACTTTTTTTGGAGTTAATAGCCGCCAGCTGAAGTTGTACACGGCCTGTAGCTAGCTTAATTTTAAACCGTTCTTTATCGTTTGAAATAAAGTGTGAAGGACAAAAACCAAAGTGTGCTAATAAACATTTTGCAGCAGCAAGGGTGCCATGGCCGCAGCGCTTAATTTCTGATGTTTGATTAAACCAGCGAATGTTACATATACGGCGAGAAATTTCATTTTCATTTATAAAAACGCTAGCAGGGTGCTGCGAATTTGATGCAATTTTTTGCATTACGCGAGTACTCAACCCTTGCGTATAAATAACAATTAACGCACTTGAACCGGCTAAGTGATGCTGTGAGCTAGAAAATACAGGAACTGAATAAAGATGCTTTATATACCGCAACATAGGCTGATTGAGCCTACGTTGCGATAAAAAGGGGCGTTTAGCCTTTGCTTGCATACGCGTCGTTGTGAACGCCAGCAGCACGGCCTGAAGGATCCGCATTATTTTGAAATGATGCATCCCATGCAAGTGCTTCAGGGGTTGAACACGCAACCGACTTACCATGTGGTACACATTTAGCTGATGCATCCCCCGGGAAGTGTGATTCAAAAATAGAGCGATAGTAGTACGCTTCTTTCGAATCTGGTGTGTTAATTGGGTATTTAAACTTAGCGTTAGCAAGCTCTTGGTCGCTTACTTGCTCGTTTACAAACTCTTTTAACGTGTCTATCCAGCTGTAGCCAACACCGTCTGAAAATTGCTCTTTTTGACGCCACAGTACTTCTTCAGGCAGGTAGCCATCGAAACCTTCGCGTAAAATGTGTTTTTCAATTTTGCCATCTTTACACATTTTAGCTTCTGGGTTGATACGCATAGCCACATCAACAAATTCTTTATCAAGAAACGGTACACGTGCTTCTACGCCCCATGCAGCCATAGACTTATTAGCTCGTAAACAGTCAAACATATGCAGCTTTGATACTTTACGGTTTAGCTCTTCATGAAATTCTTGTGCGTTTGGCGCTTTGTGGAAGTATAAATAGCCACCAAATAGCTCATCTGCGCCTTCGCCCGATAACACCATTTTAATACCCATAGCTTTAATTTGGCGCGCCATTAAATACATTGGCGTTGAGGCACGAATGGTGGTTACATCATACGTTTCAATGTGATAAATAACCTCACGAAGTGCATCAATACCTTCTTGAATGGTAAAGTGAATAGGGTGATGCACTGTGCCAATCATATCTGCTACTTTTTGCGCAGCGGCTAAATCTGGTGAACCCTCAAGCCCAACAGAAAATGAATGTAGCTTAGGCCACCATGCGTCACTTTCATCGTTATCTTCAATACGTTTAGCGGCAAAACGTTGCGTAATAGCCGAAATAACCGACGAGTCTAAACCACCAGAAAGTAGCACACCGTAAGGCACATCACACATTAGCTGGCGTTTAACTGCCGCTTCTAATGCTTCTTTAACGTCTTGCGCTTGTGCGCTGTTATCTTTAACTGCGTCGAAAGTTTCCCAATCACGTTTGTAATAAGGCTTAAGCTCACCATCTTTGCTGTATAAGTAATGCCCAGGTGGAAACTCTTCAATGTGCTTACAAATCGGTGAAAGCGCTTTTAGCTCTGAGGCAACATAAAAATTACCATGCTCATCGTGACCAGTATAAAGCGGAATAATACCAATGTGATCGCGGCCAATTAAGTACGCATCGTTTTCTTCATCGTATAAACAAAATGCAAAAATACCATTTAAGTCATCTAAAAACTCAGGCCCTTTTTGTTTGTATAACGCTAAAATAACTTCACAGTCTGATTGAGTCTGAAATTCAAAATCAACCTCTAACTCTGCTGCCAGCTCTTTGTGGTTATAAATTTCGCCGTTAACCGCTAAAATATTTGTTTTTTCAGGGTTGTATAAAGGTTGTGCGCCGCTTGATACACCAACAATGGCTAAGCGCTCATGCACTAAAATCGCTTTTTCAGATGAATACACTCCAGACCAATCTGGGCCACGGTGCCTTAGTAGTTTTGACATTTCAATTGCTTGGGTACGCAATTGAGTGGCGTTAGATTTAATATCTAATACACCAAAAATTGAACACATAGTAACTCCTCATTCCTATTATGTGTGCAGCAGGGCAACTTTGCTATGCTGCGAAACCTTGTTTTATCAGAAATAATTACTCAAGTCACACTGCTTTTACAATTAATTAAGAATAATTTATGCACCAAGTGAAAAGTGCGCGCACCAAACTAGTGCATCACTCACAGGTGTGTCTATATTTACAGCACTTTTGGTGGTTAAAGTCGCTTTAGTAAGGCATTTAGTGCAGTGTTTGAAAAAAAGCACACCATACAAACGCACCAAGTGTGTGCATAAATTAAAGCGAAGCTTAAATTATTTTATTGTAATTTTATGCGTTTAATTAAGTAATCTACGCTTACTTATTACACGTGAATAGAGCCTCGCTAATACTTTAAATAGCGTAATGAAATAGATTTATACCTCATCTTAAAATCAACTATATTTGAGCGCTAAACTGAGCTGGTGCAAGTGACCTTTAAGCTTTTGTTTTGCCAAGTGAGCTTGCTCAAGGGTGACTTGCTTAAATTCAATAGAGTCACCGGGTCTAAATTGCGCAAATTGATGTAAATCGGCCTCTATTACAGTGCCAAGTATAGGGTAGCCACCGGTAGTTTGCGCATCGTTTAGTAATACAATAGGCTCGCCACTGGGTGGTAATTGAATTGTTCCAGGGGCAGTGCCAACAGAGGCAAGTGAGTGACTATGAGTTAGAGGGCTTTCGTTTGTTAGCCTAAGTCCCATCCTGTTGCTGTTATGGCATACTTTAAACGATGTAGAAAAAAACTGTTTAAGAAGCGTATCACCTAGTATTTGTGCGTGCGGGCTTGCATGTATCCTGATCACCTTTAGTTTCGGCGGAGTAATAGCTCCGCGCTGTATAAAACGCGTTATTGGCAGGGGAGATGTTTTAATAGGAATAATGTCGCCCTCGCTAAGTGCTTTACCTGCTAAGCCACCAAAGTGCGCGTTTAAATCGGTTGATTTTGAACCCATGACATCTTTAACATCAATGCCGCCTTGTACGGCTATATAGGCACGCAAACCAGCTCGACCTGTATCAAAGCTTAAAGTTTGATTGGCGTTTACTTGGTAACTCCACCCTGGGTAGAGGGGCGTTTCATCAAGCGTGGCGTTTAAATCAGCGCCTAGTAGGGCAATAATGGCATCTGCTTCAAACTGTAACTCGCACAGGCCTAACGTAACCTCAAGCACAGCGTCATTATCTTTGTTACCCACTAATTTATTGGCAATTATTTGTGCGTAAGGGTCTAAACAACCCGCTTGGCTAACACCTAAATGGCGATAACCGCAGCGCCCGCTATCTTGAATTGTAAGTTGCACGCCGGGTTTAAGTACTTTTATCACGTTATGCTCCTTGCACTGTATTTATTGAAACAAATGATAGCGTATCGCCGGGTTTGAATAAGCATGGCTCAGGATGTGTGCTATCAAAAAGGGGCGTGTTTGTGTGGCCAATGATATGCCAACCGCCAGGTGTTTCTGCTGGGTAAATAGCAGTTTGCTCTGCGCCTAAAGCAATGGCACCTTTAGGTACTTTAGTACGTGGAGTGTCTCTGCGTGGGATATGCAAGCGTGAATCTAATCCATGTAGGTAAGCAAAACCGGGCTGAAACCCTAAAAATAAAACGTGGTAAGTGGCTTGGCTGTGTATTTGAATAATTTGTTGGTGAGTTAGGTTAGTTTTTTTGGCAACAAAATCTAAATCTTCTCCATCATAAGTGGTGTGTATTTTATGGTGAGTGCCTTTAAATGTTGTTGCTTTTACTTTGTCCCATAAATCAGGCAAAGCGTTTTGCCATTTTTCTAAATGAGCTTGCGATTTTAAATAAAGCGTTAAAGAGTTCATGCCTGGGACTAAATCAGAAAATTCATCGTATTGTTTTAGTTGTGCAGTGAGTGCCCAAATTTTTCTTTGCGTTTTAAGTGCATCACTTTGTTTATGGTGTGATGCACTAAGGAGCAAACTAGTATTTGTTAACGCCACGACTTGTAAAAGTTCAGTCATAATTATTATCTTTTTATACAACGTGCAGCAAAGCTAACATAGTTTTGTTTATTTATTCAGTACCTAGCCATAAGAAAAATAATGAAAATGAAATGCAGACTCAAACTGTATTCAAATTTAGCACGTATCTATTTACTGAAATTAAAACAAGGGATGTTAGGTCTTAATTAAAACACGTAGGTATTAAGAGGTATTTATGACATTTTCTCACTCAGTTTATTTATTTGGCGCCGCTATTACGTTTAGCGCCGGTTGTTTTGCTTTATCAACCGAAAAAATAGAGCACAGCAACGTAGAGGCTACAATGCATATAAAAACCATTGTGTTAGGTTCTGGCTGTTTTTGGGGGGCAGAAAAGCGCTACGAAGCATTAGAAGGGGTTATCGATGCAGAGTCAGGCTATGCAGATGGTCATGGCTTTAAAGCTACATATAACAATATCACTGATAAATCACGCCGCTTCGATGAAAATAACTACGCTGAAGTAGTACAAGTTATGTACAACGACAATGTTATTTCTTCTAAAGCATTATTACAGCATTACTTTGAAAGTCATGATCCTACACAATTGAATCGCCAAGGTAATGATATTGGTACGCAGTATCGATCAATTATTCTTACTACCACAAAAGAGCAAGCCCAGCTTGCAGAGCAAGTTAAAGCCGAGTATCAGCCGTTATTAACAAAAGCAGGTTATGGACAGATTAAAACAGACATAAAGCCTCTTGAGGGGTTTGTATCTGCCGAGGAGTATCATCAAAATTATTTACAAAAGAATCCAAATGGCTACTGCCCAGATCACGCTACTGGTGTGGTATTTAATAAGTCTAAAAAAACCGATATAGACAATAATTTTTTACTAACTGGCAAGCAGATTGTGGTACTAGATTCGCGTGAGTACTGCCCTTATTGCGAAAAGTTTAAAAAAACAGTAGCAAACGATTACAAGGGCTCAATCCCTTTAACATTTCGTCATGCTGATGAGCTCAATGGTTTAACTATAAAATCGGCAACATGGGCAACTCCCACCATTTTGTTTTTAGAAAATGGTAAAGAGGTGTATGCGCATCAAGGCTACGCGACCTCTGCTGAATTTTACAAAGCGCTTGGCGCCTTTAAACTAGGCGATAGTGATGCCTACGAAGTCGCATTTCATGAGCGCACCGATAGACCTTACTGTAAAGAGTATAAAGAATTTAAAAACACTCCCGACGGCGTATTTGTAGATAAATTAAGTGGTGAGCCATTATTTGATACCCGCGATAGATTTAACTCAGGAACGGGGTGGTTATCGTTTAAACACCCGGTTAAAAATAGTGTTACTGAGCATAAAGATACTAGCTGGGGAATGACACGCATTGAGCTTAAATCAAAAAGCACAGGTATTCATTTAGGGCATTTATTTAAAGGTGAGGGGCCAAGAGGTACAGATAGATACTGTATTAATGCTACTGTGCTGGAGTTTATACCTCGTAATAAAAGCTGATTTATATGAGCTATCAGTTCGCTCTTATATATGTAATAAATCTAAACTTTAATTAACTGTGAATATGATATATAAATTAATAAAGCAAATGACAAAAAACGGCATTTTATTATCAAACTGATTAATACGTTAGCAATTGTCTCAGGGCTTATTACTATAAGCCCTGTATTAGCACAACCTGTCGAAAAATATGTAATAGGGGTGGAGAATATAGAATACCTGCCTTATTACGATGGCAGTGGCACTAACAAGCGTGACTATTTTGGTTTTAGCAAAGAGTTATTGGAACTATTTGCCAAACAACAGAATATAAAGTTTGAGTTTTACACTTTGCCAATTCCGCGCCTTTATAAAGAGTTTATAGAGCATCATCATGTTGACTTTAAATACCCCGATAACCCGCACTGGCAAGCAAGTTATAAAAATCAGCATCAACAAAGTATTATTTATTCAGTCCCTTCATTGGTTACACATACAGGTATAGCGAGCTTAAAAGACGATATTAAACTTGAAGAATGCAAATCACTTGCAAAAGTTCGCGGCTTTACATTGCAAGGACTTGGTAAATTAACGTCTAGCCCAGAGCTAAAAGTCGTTGAAAATGATAATGTAATCGAGATGATTTATTTGCTGCATAAAGAGCGAGTTGATTGTATATATATTTCACACGATGTACTTAAATACAATATAGAAGAGTTTTTTGATACACCCGTACCTGTGTTTTTTCAGCATCAGCTGCCTGTTGATCGCCAAGCGTTTATGTTATCGAGCATTAAACACCCACAGCTGGTTAAAAAGTTTAATGTATTTTTAAAACAGAATGAAAACACCATTAAACAGCTTAAAAAAAAGCATAACTTTATAGTTGAATAATACTTAATTAAGTGAATTGGTAAAAACGCTGGGGTAGGTAATAGTGTTTATAAAACAAAAACGGCCCATATAAGGTCACCACCTCACATGAACCGCTCTTCACACTGACAACATCTTACACACACAATATAAGATTTGGTTTGCTACAAAGTAGCTAATTTAGTTATTGCTGCGTGCTGCTGGTGGAATAAAAAACAGTTCAAACTAAGTCACCACCTAACTTGAACTGCTTTTTCACACTGACAACATCTTACACACACAATATAAGATTCTTTTCTTACCTTGTTAGAGCTATTACCTCTAAAAAGGTTGCATTTATTTGGTGCAAAACAGTAAATAATGTCTAATAAGTAAAAACGTTTAGCTGCTTGCTTTCAATAAGTTAACTTTAAAATAATCATATAAGTCATACAAACGATAAAAATAAAACTAATAAGTGAAAAAAATTAAGCTATAGACTTTAGTCTAAAGCCTGGATTTATCTTTTTGTTTTTAAATGAATAAATTTAAAGGTTAGGAAATGGGGCAAAAGGGTGGCGATTAAAAAACTATTTTTAAATAATTAAAAAGTAGTATTGCAGGTTTTGCGAGCTCGACACCCTAAATAATTTAACTTTGAATTTTTCTAAAAGTAGATACCACCCACTTAGCAAATAGGTCTAATGCAGGATTTGGCGTATTAGCCTCGTGTTGTACTAAGTAGTATTTATCTTTAGTTGTAAGAGGCTGTTGAAATAGCTTATAAAGCCATTTTTCATCAAACCAACTTTGGCTAATAGGCAGCGGTATAAGTGAAATGCCAATGCCCTGTTGCGCTGCACGAGCGACCCCAAACATACTATCAATTTGTATGATTTGCGTAGGCGAAAAGTCATCTATACCTGCTTTTTCAGCCCATTGGTGCCATGCCCACGGCCTTGCTTTGTGAAGGATTAAAGGAACTTGATTTAATGCTTGGCAATGATCGTCTTTCCACTGTTTTAATAATTTTTCGTTACAAGCAGGAATATACTCTAAATTAAATAATTCAGTAGTAAGGCCCTCAGTGGGTTTACTCGATGATAAAACAATCGATAAGTCACTATGGCGCGTAAGCTCTTTACGTGTTTTAAGCGTATCCATTTGCAGGTTTATATTAGGGTGCTCAGATGTCCACTCACTTAATTTAGGCATGAGTAGCTCACTGGCAAAAAATTCAGGCAGCGTAATAGTTATATTGGTATTTTGTTGCAACTGACTAAATTCATTGATGGTGTTTTCAAGGGTATAAATAATAGGCGAAATGGCATCAAAAAAGTTTTTACCCGCAGCGGTTAAACTAATTGAGCGAGTTTGGCGCTGAAATAACTCAATGCCTAGTTGTTCTTCAAGTTGTTTTATTTGATGGCTAACCGCAGAGGGCGTTAAGTACAGCTCTTTAGCTGCATGTTTAAAACTTAAGCTTTTTGCTGCAAAGCAAAAAGAGCGGAGGCCTCGAATAGGAGTTTGCATGTTTTCCAGAATTGTTTAATTAATTTAAGACGCCTTTAACAGGCAATAATCGAACCAATAATTTAATATAATAATATCAATAGTTTAATTTTAAATATAGCACTAGTTCACAAAAAGGGTGCATAGCTTCTACAAATTAGTGCAAATAATCTAAGCGCTTACATTATAGTTATTTGTATTATAGATAATATTTACTACATATGTGTGAAAAGCTTAAGAATATTTTTAAAGGCAAAAAAAATCCCTCTTGCGAGGGATTTTGGGTAACTCAGCGCCATTGGCACTGGGAATGAGGTCGGTACATGGTAAAGCGTTAAAAAACCATTTCTGGTACTTCACCGTCAACAAGTAGTTTACCTGCTGTTTTACTAATTATTTCATCAACTGATACGCCAGGAGCACGCTCTAATAAATGAAATGCGCCGTCTTTAACTTCTAATACGGCTAAATCTGTTACTATTTTTTTAACGCAATTAACGCCTGTAAGGGGTAAAGAGCAATTTTCTAGCAATTTAGAATCACCATGCTTACTTGCATGGGTCATAGTAACAACAATATTTTTCGCGCCAGCGACTAAGTCCATCGCGCCACCCATGCCTTTAATCAGCTTTTTCGGGATCATCCACGACGCAATGTTGCCGTTCTGGTCAACTTCAAATGCACCCAGAACGGTTAAGTCTACATGACCACCCCGTATCATGGCAAAACTATCTGCACTATTAAATATGGCTGCGCCTGTTGCAGCTGTCACGGTTTCTTTACCCGCGTTGATCATATCGGCGTCTAATTCTGCTTTTGTTGGGTAGGGACCCATACCTAACAAGCCATTTTCGGACTGTAACATAACTTCAATACCTTCAGGTACATAGTTTGCGACGAGTGTCGGAATTCCTATGCCTAAATTAACGTAGTAGCCGTCCTTAAGTTCTTGTGCAACGCGCATTGCAACTTGTTCACGTGATAATGCCATAATTATGCTCCTGCTTAATCTCGTGTTGTTACACGTTCAATGCGTTTTTCAAAGTTGCCTTTAATAACGCGATTTACAAAAATACCTGGGGTATGAATTTGGCTAGGCTCAAGTTCACCGGGCTCTACAATTTCCTCTACTTCGGCAACGGTAATTTTACCTGCGGTTGCCGCCATAGGGTTAAAGTTCATAGCGGTGTGCCTAAATACTAAATTACCGTATCGGTCGGCTTTCCATGCTTTTACAATGGCAAATTCACCCGTTATAGACTCTTCTAAAATATAAGGGCGACCGTTAAACTCTTTTACTTCTTTACCTTCAGCTACAGGGGTACCGTAACCTGTAGCGGTATAAAAAGCTGGGATACCTGCACCACCGGCGCGCATTTTTTCAGCAAGCGTGCCTTGTGGGGTAAGCTCTACATCTATTTCGCCGTTAAGAAGTTGTTGCTCGAATAGGGCGTTTTCGCCAACGTATGAGGCAATCACTTTTTTTATTTGTTTGTCTTTAAGTAAAATACCCAATCCAAAGTCATCAACACCGCAGTTATTAGAAACCACTGTTAGCTCTTTGGTTTTCATTTGTTTAATTTGTTTAATTAAGCCTTCAGGAATGCCGCATAAGCCAAAACCACCAGCAATTACGGTATCGCCATCTTTTAAACCTGCCATTGCAGCTTCGTAACTAGAAACTACTTTATCAAAACCGGCCATGAGTCTCTCCTCATTGTGTTAACTGCCATTTGGCAAGTCAAACTATTATTTTTGTGTGTTGTGCAGTGCAATAGCCACTTTACTTACAGGGGCTTTGCCAAGTGCTTGCGTAATTTGCCAACCTGCGTTACTTAACCTTTGTAAATCAATTCCATGCTCTATGCCAAGCCCATTGAGTAAGTAAACAACATCTTCAGTGGCAACATTTCCTGACGCACCCTTAGCATAAGGGCACCCGCCAAGGCCTGCAACGGCAGCGTCAATGGTGGCTATACCTAAGCTCAGTGCTGCGTAAATATTTGTGAGCGCTTGACCATAAGTATCATGGAAGTGAATTGCTAATTTCGTCTTATTTATGTGCTGTAATAATAAAGATAACACCTCGGTAATTTTATTGGCGGTACCAACCCCTACAGTATCGCCAAGGCTTACCTCATAACAGCCAAGTGCAAGTAGTTTTTGTGTTACTTCAAGCACTTTTTGTGGCGCTATGTCACCTTCGTATGGGCAACCGGCAATGCAGCTTACATAACCACGCACGCGTATATTATTGGCTTTTGCAAACGCCATTAATTCACTAAAGCGCTCAATACTTTCATCAATGCTGCAGTTTATGTTTTTTTGGCAAAACGATTCGCTTGCAGCAGTAAAAATAGCAAATTCCTTAACACCTGCATCTAGGGCAGCTTGAGCACCTTTTAAATTAGGCGTAAGGGCACTTAAATTTACATGGGGTAAATCAAGTGCTTTTATCACGTCGGCTGAGTCGGCCATTTGTGGCACCCATTTAGGTGATACAAATGCCCCTGCTTCTATATCTTTTAAGCCTGCATCACTGAGTGCATTAATTAAGGTAATTTTATCTTTTGTAGGTACGGCTTTTTCGTTTTGCAGACCATCGCGGGCACCCATTTCTACAATACGCACTTTTTTGGGAAAGGCGGTCATTACGATGCCTCCTGCGCCGTGGTATCTTCTACAATGGCAAGTAGGGCACCATGGGTTACAAGTTCGCCCTCGGCAAAACAATAACTTTGTAAAATACCATCGTGCGGAGCGCTCAGTGTGTATTCCATTTTCATGGCTTCAATAATAACAACCGCATCGCCTTTGGTTAAAATGCTTCCTACTTCAACTAAGTGCTTAACTACTGTGCCATTAAGTGGCGCTGCAAGTGGTAGGGCGTCACTTTCGTGGCTGCTAATGTAATGTTTAGTATTTAGAGTAAGCTTGATTTGCAGCGCAGCAAACATCACGCTAATACTGTTATCAATGTGGCTTACATGGGCGGTAAATTTTTCGCCATTAATAAACACGCAGCATTGGTTTTGGTTTAGTTCACCCATAACCTCAAACAGTTCTTCATTATGGTTAATGACATAGCCTGTTTTAGTTTTAACGGCGTTTATAGGTAAATCTGTAAATGGAATATTTATTTTTTGCGGTGCATTAAGTGTAAAACCACTGAGTTGCTGCCAAGGGCTTGCACTTTGAACAGTTTCGTTTTTAGCGCTAAGCGATTCAAGATAAGCAAAGGCTGCAATTACGTGTGCTTTTTCAAGGGCGATACTATCAATACTCACCAATGCATCACCTTGCTCAGCAATAAAGTGGGTACTTGGCGCACCTTGAGCAAACGTAGGGTGGATTGCTAAGTTATGTAAAAAGCCAATGTTAGTGCTAAAACCCGCTAAGTGAAATTGCTCAAGTGCTTGGCGTAAACGCGATAATGCTTGCTCTCGGTTATCATCATGCACAATCAGCTTTGCAATCATAGGGTCGTAAAACGGGCTTATTTCATCGCCTTGTGCAATACCGGTATCAATACGTACAAACTCACTGTTAAGTGGTGTGCTCAACGCTTCTATTGTGCCCGAGCAGGGAATAAAGTCGTTAGCTGGATCTTCTGCATAAATACGTGCTTCAAAGCTGTGGCCTTGGAGTTCTATATCTGATTGCGTAAGTGGCAGTGTTTGCCCAGCGGCAATATTAATTTGCCAACTCACTAAATCTACACCAGTTACCATTTCTGTCACTGGGTGTTCTACTTGCAGGCGAGTGTTCATTTCCATAAAGAAAAACTCATCACCGCACAGCAAAAACTCAACGGTACCTGCACCTCTGTAATTTATAGCCAGGGCGCAGCGTACTGCGGCTTCCCCCATTTCTTTGCGTAGTTCATCGCTTAAACCAGGCGCTGGCGCTTCTTCAATAACTTTTTGATGACGGCGCTGCAGGGAACAATCACGATCCCCTAAATAAACACAGTTACCGTGGTTATCGGCAAATACCTGTACTTCAACATGGCGAGGCTGGTCAACGTAGCGCTCAAGTAGTACTAAGTCGTTTCCAAAACCGGCTATTGCTTCACGTTGTGCGCCCTCAAGTGCATTTATAAAATCGTTGGCTTGCTCAACTACGCGCATGCCTTTACCGCCGCCGCCAAAGGCAGCTTTAATTAGCACGGGATAGCCAATTTTTTCAGCCTCAGATTGTAAAAAAGCAGGGTCTTGGTTATCACCATAATACCCAGGCACTAATGGTACATTGGCAGCGGCCATTATTTCTTTGGCGCGGGTTTTAGAGCCCATAGCCTCTATGCTGCTTGCTAGTGGGCCAATAAACGCAATATTGTTTGCTTCACAGGCTTTAGCAAATTCGCTGTTTTCAGATAAAAATCCATAACCAGGATGAATACAGTCAGCGCCTGCATTTTTAGCTACTTGCAAAATTTTGTCGGCGACTAGGTATGAGTCTTTACTTGGTGCTGGGCCAATGTGGTAGGCCTCATCAGCCATTTTTACGTGTTGTGCATGTTTGTCGGCGTCAGAATAAACAGCCACTGTTGTTAGGCCCATTTGTTTTGCACTTCGCATTACACGGCATGCAATTTCACCACGGTTGGCAATGAGTATCTTTTTTAAAGTGTGTGTGTTCATAGTTAATCCTACAGTTGCCAAGCGGGTGGGCGTTTATCAAAAAAGGCACTTAGCCCTTCTTGGCCTTCATTTGATACACGAATTTTTGCAATACGTTCGGCCGTGAGCTCAATAAGTTCATCGTTAATTGGCTTATTTGCTACATCGTTTATTAATGATTTAGCGGCTTTTACAGCGACAGGGCCGTTATCGATTAATGTTTGCAGCATGTTATCAAGCGCACAATCTAAATTACCGGTGACCTGATGAACCAAACCAAGTTGTTTTGCTGTGTGGGCATCAAACACCTCGGCGGTTAAAAAGTAGCGACGCGCAGCGCGCTCACCAATGGCTTTAATTACATAGGGGCTAATTACCGCAGGGATAAGTCCTAATTTCACTTCACTTAAGCAAAACTGGGCGTCATCTTTACTTAGGGCAATATCGCAACAAGCAATTAAGCCCAGAGCGCCGCCAAACGCAGCGCCTTGTACAGCACATATAGTTGGGTGAGGAGAGGTCGCTAACACCTGCATTAATTTAGCGAGTTGCATGGAGTCGGCAAGGTTATCGGCGTAATTGTTATCAGCCATTGATTTCATCCAGGCTAAATCGGCACCGGCAGAAAAATGCTTTCCTTCGGTTTTTAAAACCAAAGCGCGAATGTCGAGCGTATTTGCATGCTCTATGCACTGAATAAGCTCGTGGATTACTTCACTATTAAATGCGTTACGTTTTTCAACTCGGCTTAAAACAAGTACAGCCACATTAGATTTTGTTATTTGTAGTGTTACTGACATTTTTGCACTCCGGTTACATTCTAAATACGCCAAATTTAGAGTCTTGCTGTGGTGCATTTTTAGCTGCACTCAAGGCAAGGCCTAATACGTTACGGGTATCGGCAGGGTCAATAATGCCGTCATCCCACAAGCGCGCGCTTGCGTAATACGGATGGCCTTGCTCTTCGTATTGATCAATAATTGGCTTTTTAAAATCGTTAACTTCTGGCTCGCTCATGCTATGGCCTTTACGGGCTAAGCCATCTAGCTTAACTTGTGCCATTACACCAGCGGCTTGCTCTCCACCCATTACTGAAATACGGGCATTGGGCCACATCCACATCATGGTTGGTTCAAATGCACGGCCACACATACCATAGTTACCCGCGCCGTAAGAGCCCCCAATTAGCACCGTAAATTTAGGCACATCGGCACACGACACCGCCATTACCATTTTTGCGCCGTGCTTTGCTATGCCTTCAGCTTCGTATTTTTTACCCACCATAAAGCCGGTAATATTTTGTAAAAACACTAAAGGAATATTGCGCTGTGCACATAGTTGAATAAAGTGTGCGCCTTTTTGCGCCGACTCACTAAATAAAATGCCGTTATTTGCCACTATGCCAACAGGGTTACCGTAAATACTGGCAAAACCGGTTACCAACGTTTCACCAAAGTAACGTTTAAATTCATCAAACGATGAGTCATCAACCGTACGGGCAATAACTTCACGCACATCAAATGGTTTTTTAAGGTCGGTGCCTACAATGCCATAAAGCTCGTTTATATCGTAACGTGGCGGTTTAACATCTTCTAAAAGAGGGGCTGTAGGGCGCGTGTAATTAATACGCTCAATACATTGGCGCGCAATAGACAGCGCATGCTCGTCATTTTCAGCAAAGTGATCAGCCACGCCTGATGTTTTACAATGCACATCGGCGCCGCCAAGTTCTTCAGCGCTTACTATTTCACCTGTGGCTGCTTTTACAAGCGGCGGGCCGGCTAAAAATATAGTGCCTTGCTCTTTTACTATTATGCTTTCATCGGCCATAGCGGGTACGTAGGCGCCACCAGCGGTACATAACCCCATTACCACAGCAATTTGAGGAATGCCTTTACCCGACATACGGGCTTGGTTATAAAAAATACGCCCAAAATGCAATTTATCAGGGAATACATCGTCTTGCTCGGGCAGGTTAGCACCGCCCGAATCAACTAAATAAATACACGGTAAGTGGCAGCGCTCGGCTATGTCTTGTGCGCGTAAATGCTTTTTAACGGTAAGCGGAAAGTACGTACCGCCTTTTACTGTGGCATCGTTTGCGATGATCATGCACTCAATGCCTTTAACGCGACCAATACCGGCAACTACACCCGCACAAGCAATTTCTTGTTCGTACACACCAAAGGCAGCAAATTGTGAAATTTCTAAAAATGGCGAGCCTTCATCTAGTAAAGTACTAATACGGTCGCGTACAAATAATTTACCACGACCTTCGTGACGCTGTTTTAACGCAGCGCCGCCACCTAAGCTGATGGTGGCCACTTTGCTTTGTAAATCATCAACTAAAGCGGCCATGTTTTTGTGATTTTGCACAAAAGTAGGATCGTGAGGATTAACGCTCGATTTTAATATCGTCATAATTTAATCCTTAACGGCTTTCGGTGAATAGTTCGCGGCCGATAAGCATGCGGCGAATTTCGGATGTGCCAGCACCAATTTCGTATAATTTGGCATCACGTAGTAAGCGCCCTGTGGCGTATTCATTTATGTAGCCGTTCCCACCTAAAATTTGAATGGCATCTAGCGCCATTTTAGTGGCAAGCTCAGCGGCATATAAAATGGCGCCAGCAGCATCTTTACGGGTGGTTTCGCCGCGATCGCATGCTTTAGCTACGGTATAAACGTATGAGCGAGCAGCGTTCATTTGCGTATACATGTCGGCCACTTTGCCTTGAATTAACTGAAATTGACCAATAGGGGTATCAAACTGTTTACGCTCATGAATATATGGCACCACTATATCCATACAGGCTTGCATAATGCCAAGCGGGCCTGCAGCAAGTACCACACGCTCGTAATCAAGGCCGCTCATTAGAACCTTCACGCCTTCGTTTAGCTTACCTAAAATGTTCTCTTCGGGTACTTCGCAGTTTTCAAACACCAGTTCACACGTGTTTGATCCACGCATACCAAGTTTGTCTAGCTTTTGCGCAGTAGAGAATCCTGGGAAGTCTTTTTCCACAATAAATGCGGTAATGCCTTTAGCGCCGGCTTCTAAATCTGTTTTTGCATAAATGACAAATGTGTTTGCATCGGGGCCGTTGGTGATCCACATTTTATTGCCATTTAAAATGTATTTATCGCCTTTTTTTTCGGCTTTTAGTTTCATCGATACCACGTCAGAGCCTGCGTTTGGCTCACTCATAGCAAGGGCACCAATATGTTCGCCGCTAATAAGTTTTGGTAGGTATTTTTCTTTTTGTGCTTGATTACCGTTACGGTTAATTTGATTTACACACAAGTTTGAATGCGCACCATAGCTTAAGCCAATTGAGGCACTTGCACGGCTAATTTCTTCCATTGCAATTACATGTTCTAAGTAACCTAAGCCTGCACCGCCAAAGTCTTCAGAAACGGTCATGCCTAATACACCCATTTCGCCCATTTGCGGCCAAAGCTGATTAGGAAACGCATTATCAATATCAGTTTGCTCAGCCAGTGGCGCAATTTCTTGGCTTGCAAAGCTATTTACATGGTCGCGGATCATATCGGCGGTTTCGCCTAGGCCAAAGTTCATCTCTTTATAAAGTGAAATAGTGCTCATGATTCATTCCTGTGTGAGTGTGTGTTGTCAGTGTGTTTTTATTATTAAAATAGGCTACTCGTCTATTTTATTAAGTGTGTCTCTGCAGCGGCGCTCCGCTGTCACTAATTCCATAAGCACAACTTTTATGTCGTCCATTTGCTGAGAAAGGTCGGCTTTTTTCTCTGCTATTAAATCGAGCATAGTTACCAGCTGTTTAGCGCTTGATTTATCGGCGTCGTACAGTTCAAACAAACGGCCTGTTTCAGCCAACGTAAAGCCTAAGCGTTTGCCACGCAGTATTAGTTTTAAGCGAACTTTGTCGCGTTTTGAATAAATACGGGTTTGGCCATTGCGCTCTGGGCTGACTAAACCTTGGTCTTCGTAAAAACGAATAGAGCGGGTGGTAATATCAAACTCTTTAGCTAAATCGCTAATGCTAAAGGTTTGATCGCTGCTGCTAGGCGCTTTTGCAGAACTTGCAAAGTTTGTTTGGTTATCTGGTTTCATAGTTGTGTTTACCTCATTCGAATAACTCCAATATAAGTGAAGTTTACGTAAAGGTAAAGCTTGGTGTGGTATGAAACTATTTATAAAGGAGTGTTGGTGTGGAATATTAAATTATATTTTTAATATTCAATGGTTTATTTTTGATATTTGTTCACATTGCCGTTACTGGAAAATAATGCTTACACTTTTAAAACTAAAAATTAAACGTTTTTTAGTTGACGTTAGCGTAAACGTTAGTATTGTGTAAGGGTGCTAAACAATAAATGAATACTAAATTAATAGAGCAAATATTCTAACAACTATTTGCATATAAATACAACGGAGTTAATTATGACTTTAGAATCAGTGGTAATTGTAGCAGCAAAGCGTACGCCAATGGGCGGTTTTATGGGCGCATTGACCGATGCACAATCTACCGAGCTTGGCGCTACCGCCATTGCAAGTGCACTGGCACAAACTGGTTTAGCAAATGATGCAATAGATGAAGTAATAATGGGCTGTGTATTGCCAGCGGGCCTTGGCCAAGCGCCAGCTCGCCAAGCAATGTTAAAAGCAGGCCTTGCTCTGGGCACGGGTGCTACCACCATTAATAAAGTATGTGGCTCTGGGTTAAAAGCCGCCATGCTAGCAAACGATTTAATTAAAGCGGGCTCAATTAGTAGTGCAATTGCTGGCGGGATGGAAAGCATGAGTAACGCACCGTATTTTATACCTAAAGCGCGTGGCGGTATGCGTATGGGCCACGGCGAAATTAAAGATCATATGATGAGCGACGGCCTAGAAGATGCTTACGATAACAAAGCAATGGGCTGTTTTGCGCAAGACACCGCCGATGAATATGGCATTGGCCGTGAGCAAATGGATGCGTTTGCACTGGGTTCGTTAAGCAAAGCCAATGCGGCAATCGAAAACGGCAGTTTTGAAAACGAAATTGCACCGCACACTATAAAAACCCGTAAGGGAGATGTAACCGTATCGGTTGACGAACAACCGGGTAATGCACGCCCTGAAAAAATACCAAGCCTTCGTGCTGCCTTTAAAAAAGACGGCACTATTACTGCGGCAAATTCATCGTCAATTTCTGATGGTGGCGCAGCGCTAATATTAATGAGCGAATCAAAAGCAAAAGCGCAAGGCTTAACACCGCTTTGTAAAATTGTAGCGCACAGTACTCACTCTCAAAAACCAAGCGAATTTACAGTAGCACCCGTGGGCGCAATGAACAGCGTGCTTGAAAAAGCAGGTTGGACTACTGCTGATGTTGATCTTTGGGAAATTAACGAAGCCTTTGCCATGGTTACCATGCTTGCTATTAACGAATTAAAGCTTGATGAGAGCAAAGTAAATGTAAATGGCGGTGCGTGCGCACTTGGCCATCCAATTGGCGCCAGCGGCGCGCGAATTTTAGTTACGCTTATTCATGCCCTTAAAAACCGTGGTCTTAAAAAAGGCATTGCGTCTTTATGTATTGGTGGCGGCGAAGCCGTAGCCATGGCTGTAGAGGCTTACTAACAAAGCAGTTAATTAACTAACAGCAACTAAAATGCACCGTACTCATACTAATAACAAAACGGTGCCATTTTTAAAAGAACACACTAACAACAGGATTTACCCATGCACCAAGTTCCACTACTTATAAATGGCGAATTTGTTCAATCGGCTTCAAACGAGCTTATTGATGTAATTAACCCCGCAAACCAAGAAGTACTTGCACAAGTTCCATGTACTACCGACTCAGAAATGGATGCAGCCATTGCCTCGGCCTCAGAAACATTCAAAACGTGGAAAGATGTGCCTATTACCGAACGTGCCCGCATTATGATGAAATACGCGGCGCTATTAAAAGAACACCACGATGAGCTTGCAACCATTATTTGCCACGAACTAGGTAAAACATTCGAAGATGCAAAAGGCGATGTATGGCGCGGTATTGAAGTAGTAGAGCAAGCAGCTAACGCACCGTCATTAATGATGGGCGAAACAATGGAAAACGTTGCCCGTAAAATCGATACCTATTCTTACATGCAGCCCCTTGGCGTATGTGCGGGCATTACGCCGTTTAACTTTCCGGCGATGATCCCACTTTGGATGTTTCCGCTAGCTATTGTATGTGGTAACACCTTTATTTTAAAACCCTCTGAGCAAGACCCACTCACACCAATGCGCTTAGCTGAACTATTTATTGAAGCCGGCGCACCAAAAGGCGTATTACAAGTGGTTCATGGTACAAAACCGCAAGTAGACCGTTTATTAGAAGATAAAGCCGTACGTGCAATTTCGTTTGTGGGTTCGTGTGGTGTAGGTGCTTATATTTATTCTAAAGGCACACAAAACCTTAAGCGCGTACAAGCGTGTGTGGGTGCTAAAAATCACATGGTTATTATGCCAGATGCGAGTAAATCGCACGTGGTAAATAACCTAGTCGGCGCATCGGTTGGTGCAGCAGGTCAGCGTTGTATGGGTATTTCGGTGGCTGTGTTTGTAGGCCAAGCAAGTGAGTGGGTAGATGAAATAAAAGCAGGCTTTGAAAACGTACGTCCAGGCGTATGGGATGACAAAGACGCAGCCTACGGCCCACAAACATCAAAAGCCGCAAAAGCGCGTATTTTATCGCTTATAGCAAGCGGTAAAGAGCAAGGCGCCACCTGTTTAATTGATGGTTCAAACTATACAGTAGAGGGCTACGAGCAAGGTAACTGGGTTGGCCCAACGCTATTTACCGATGTGACAAAAGAAATGGATTTATACAAAGAAGAAATTTTTGGTCCTGTGCTTGCCTGTATGTTTGTAGATACGCTTGAGGAAGCAATTGCCCTTATTAACGAAAGCCCATACGGAAACGGTACATCACTATTTACCTCAAGCGGCGCTGCGGCTCGTAAATTCCAACACGAAATAGAAGTAGGCCAAGTGGGTATTAATGTGCCTATTCCGGTGCCGCTGCCGTTTTTCTCGTTTACTGGTTGGAAAGGCTCGTTTTATGGCGATACTCACACCTACGGTAAGCAAGGTATACGTTTTTACACAGAAACTAAAACCATTACCTCACGTTGGTTTGAAGACGACATCGCTTCAGGGCCAAACATGAGCATTAATTTAAAATAAACACACTCAAAAATAATAATAAAGAAGGGCGCAAAGGCTAAACTCGCTGACAAGCAAATAGAACACACACATCAGCCTTTGCCGCTCTTCACACCTATCCCAATAGGGCACACTAACAACACACAATTAAAGAGGTCTAACATGGACTTTAACTTATCAGAAGATCAACACGCCTTTGCAGAAACTGCACGCCAATTTGCCGAATCAGAACTTGCTCCACATGCAGCAAAGTGGGATCGCGAGCATATTTTTCCTAAAGATACGATTAAAGCCGCAGGCGAGCTTGGTTTTTGTGGTTTATACACGCCAGAGGAAGCCGGCGGCCTTGGGTTATCACGCTTAGATTCAAGCATTATATTTGAGCAGCTTGCTATGGGCTGTACTGCTACAACGGCCATGTTAACTATTCATAATATGGCTACGTGGATGGTAGCAAGTTTTGGTACCGACGCAGTTAAAGACAAATACGTAGAGCAATTAGTAATGGGCGAGCTACTTGCCTCTTATTGTTTAACAGAGCCTGGCTCGGGCTCAGATGCGGCATCACTAAAAACAAAAGCCGTACTTGAGGGTGATGAATACGTTATTAACGGCTCAAAAATGTTTATATCGGGCGCGGGCGAAACCGAAGTATTAGTGGTAATGGCACGCACAGGCGGCGAAGGTGCAGCGGGTATTTCGGCATTTGTAGTACCGGCCGACGCACAAGGCGTTGAGTACGGTAAAGCAGAAGAAAAAATGGGTTGGAACGCACAACCAACACGCTTAATTAGTTTTGAAAATGTGCGTATACCTGCGCACAACTTATTAGGTAAAGAAGGTGAAGGCTTTAAATTTGCAATGCAAGGCCTAGATGGCGGGCGAATTAATATTGCAACGTGCTCAATTGGTACAGCACAAGCCGCACTAAACACCGCAAAAGAGTACTTAAAAGAGCGCACGCAGTTTGGTAAGCCACTGGCTGCGTTTCAGGCTTTACAGTTTAAAATTGCAGATATGAATACCGAACTTGTCGCTGCGCGCCAAATGGTAAGGCTTGCGGCCTTTAAACTTGATACCGGCGATAGTGAAAAAACTACCTACTGTGCCATGGCTAAACGCTTTGCGACCGATGTTGGTTTTACCGTGTGTAACGATGCACTGCAAATTCATGGTGGTTACGGTTACATAAAAGAATACCCGCTTGAGCGCCATGTACGTGATGTGCGTGTTCATCAAATTTTAGAAGGCACAAACGAAATTATGCGCGTAATTATAGCGCGCCGTATTTTAGCTGAATCTGCAAGCGACGTTTTATAAGGAGCAAGTTATGTCACAATCAAAGCCGTGTATTGAATTAACAACCGAAGGCCATGTTGCAATTTTAACTATGTCTAACCCGCCAGCTAATACCTGGACAAAAGACACCCTAATAGATTTAAAAAACAAAGTTAACGAGCTTAATAACAACAAAAATATTTATGCCTTAGTACTTACCGGCGAAGGCGAAAAGTTTTTTAGCGCCGGTGCCGATTTAAACGTATTTGCCAGTGGCGATAAAGGTGTTGCTGCTGATATGTCGCGTGTATTTGGTGAAGCATTTGAAGCATTGACTAATTTTACCGGGGTGTCGGTTGCAGCCATTAATGGTTATGCCATGGGCGGCGGATTAGAAGTGGCCCTTGCGTGTGATATTCGTATAGCAGAAGAGCAAGCACAAATGGCACTGCCAGAGGCAAAAGTGGGTTTATTACCATGCGCGGGCGGTACACAAAATTTAGCATGGCTTGTAGGTGAAGGATGGGCAAAACGCATGATTTTATGCGGCGAGCGCTTAAAAGCCGATAAAGCCCTGCAAATTGGCTTAGTAGAAGAAGTAGTACCACAAGGTGAGAGTTTTGCAGCGGCGTTAAAACTTGCCAACCAAGTAAGCGAACAAAGCCCAAGCTCTGTTTCTGCGTGTAAAACGCTTATACAAAAAGGCCGCCATCAACCTATGGCCAGTGTATTACCACTTGAGCGTGAATTGTTTGTTGGTTTGTTTGATACACAAGATCAACAAGAGGGCGTTAATGCCTTTTTAGAAAAACGCCGTGCTAATTGGGTAAACGGCTAATGAGTAATTTAACATTATTAAATAATGCCGACGACCCCGTGCTATTTGAAACGGCAACCGCAGCAAACGGCAGCTTAATTGGGGTTATTACACTCAACGTACCAAAAGCATTAAACGCCCTTAATTTTGACATGATCAAATTACTAGAGCCGCAGCTGCGCGCTTGGCAAGACGATGATGCAATCGCAATGGTATTGTTAAAAGGCACAGGCGATAAAGCCTTTTGCGCTGGTGGTGATGTAGTAAGCCTGCATAATGCAATGGCGCAAGGTAAACCCACAAGCCTAGTTGAAGAGTTTTTTACCCTTGAGTACAAACTTGATTACCTTATTCATACCTTTGATAAACCAATTCTAGTCTGGGGTAGCGGCATAGTAATGGGTGGCGGTTTAGGCTTAATGGCCGGTGCTAGCCACCGCGTAGTAACCGAAACATCGCGCATTGCCATGCCAGAGCAAACCATAGGCTTATACCCAGATGTAGGCGGCAGTTATTTTTTACATAAAATGCCACACAGTGTAGGGCTATTTTTAGGGCTAACGTCGGCGTCTATTAATTGTGAAGATGCACGCTTTGTATCGCTTGCCGATCACTTTATCGACAGCACTAAATATGATGACATGCTAGCGCAAATTTTAGCTGCTAAGTGGGGCAAAACTGCAAGCTTAAATCATGAGCGTTTAACTAAATTATTAACCGATTTAGACAACCAATCTGCGCGTATGCCAAAAGGTAATATTAAAGCTAACTTAGCAACCATTCAAAAATTAGCTGACCTTAATACACTACAAGAACAGGTTGATTATATTTTAGGCCTAACTACTGACGATAAATGGCTGCAACGTGCTCAAAAGTCACTTAAGCATGGTTGCCCACTAAGTTGCGTACTGGTTAGTGAGCAATTAAAGGCCAGTAAAGGCAAAAGCTTATTAGCGTGTTTTAAAATGGAGCTGGGTATGTCGATACGCGCTGGCGAAGTAGGAGAGTTTCAAGAAGGCGTAAGGGCGCTATTAATAGATAAAGACGGCGCGCCAAATTGGCAGTACAAAACACTGAGCGATGTACCACAAACAATAATAGACAGCTTTTTTGCTAACCGGTTTGGCGAAAACCACCCACTCAATGGCTTACACACGCCATCACACACATAAAGGAAAGACGATGACTAAACTCAATATTGGTTTTATCGGCTTAGGTAATATGGGCGGCCCAATGGCGGCTAACTTAATTAAAGCCGGCCACACTGTTACGGCATTCGATTTAAACCAGTCGGTCTTAAATGAACTTGCAAGCAAAGGTGCACACGCAGCTGAAAATGCAAAAGCATGTGCAAGCAATGCCGATATACTCATTAGTATGTTACCAGCAGGCAAGCATGTTAAATCGCTTTACTTAGGTAATAACGACGACAGCGGCCTAATTAATGTGCTGAGCAAAAACACCCTAATTATTGATTGCTCAACAATAGATGCAGAGTCGGCCCGAGTGGTTGGCAGCGCACTTGGCGAGCAGGGTATTAGCTTTGTAGATGCACCGGTATCGGGCGGCGTTGCAGGCGCAGCGGCTGGCACGCTTACGTTTATAGTAGGTGGTAGTAAAGCTGCGTTTAATACCGCACAGCCAATACTCAGTGATATGGGTAAAAACATATTCCATGCAGGCGACATTGGCGCAGGGCAAGTTGCAAAAATATGTAACAACATGCTGTTAAGTATTTTAATGGCAGGCACCAGCGAAGCCCTGCAAATGGGTATTAATAACGGGCTAGATGCAAAAGTACTTAGCGACATTATGACTGCAAGCTCTGGCCGTAACTGGACGCTTGAACTTTACAACCCATGCCCAGGGGTGATGGATACTGCCCCTGCAAGTAACGATTACAAACCAGGCTTTATGGTCGATTTAATGGCTAAAGATTTAGGCCTTGCCATGGAAGCCGCGCAGCAAAGTAATTCATCAACCCCAATGGGGTCAATGGCTAAAAATTTATACATTATGCTTCAGCACCAAGGTGCAGGCAGTGATGATTTTAGTGCCATTTTTAAACTGTTTTCTAAGTAGGAGCAAGGCGTGGAAATTAAAAATAACACGGTAGTAATAACCGGTGGCGCACAAGGCTTAGGTTTTGCAATGGCGCAAAAATTTGCCCTTATGGGCGCTAACATTGCACTTATAGATATGGCGCAAGAGTTATTAAACACAGCATGCGAGCAACTAACACAGCTTGACGGTGTATCTGGCACTATTAAAGGTTACGCTGCAAACGTAACCGTAGAGAGCGAAGTAGAAAACGTATTTAATACCATTAATAGCGATTTAGGCCACATTGGTGTGCTTATAAATAACGCCGGTATTTTACGCGACGGCATGTTTATAAAAGCTAAAGACGGCAAAGTGGTAAAAAAAATGTCCCTTGAGCAATTTCAATCAGTGATTGATGTAAACCTTACTGGCGTATTTTTAGCAGGGCGAGAAGCTGCAAGCCACATGATTGAATCAGGCAAAGGCGGCGTAATCGTTAATATGTCGAGCGTAGCGCGCGCAGGTAACATAGGCCAAACAAACTACGCAGCATCAAAAGCTGGCGTAGTAGCACTTACCACCACATGGGCTAAAGAGCTCGGCCGTTTTGGAATACGCGTAGGGGCTATTGCACCAGGCGTAATAAGCACCGCGATGACCGACGTCATGAAACCCGAAGCCAAACAGCGTATGCTGGCAGTCACACCCGTAGGGCGCTTAGGTGAAAGCGACGAAATTGCCCATACTGCACAATACATAATCGAAAACGACTTTTTTACCGGTCGCGTGGTTGAAATAGACGGCGGTATTCGTTTGTAATTTGTCAGCTCTCATTTAATTATTCGAAGCACAGCTCAAACGAGTTGTGCTTTTTTGTTTTCAATAGGGGAGGTTTATAATCTTGAAAAAGGGCTAATAACCCCGTTGGCACCTTGTTGTAGTACATGGGTAGGATACCCGCTGAATTAAAACGTTGACCATTTTAGCGCTCTAAATAACTCATTAACTGCGTTAAAAACTTCTCATGTAGAAAAACTATATAACTAACTTTTTGCCTTGTTACTGAGCTATTTATAATCTTGAAAAAGGGCTAACAACCCCGTTAGCACCTTGTTGTAAAACATGCGTATAAATCTGTGTAGTACGTACATCACTGTGACCTAACTGTGTTTGTACTGTACGTATATCAGCGCCGCTTTGCAGCAAGTGCGTAGCAAATGAGTGGCGCAAAGTATGTGGGGTAACGTGTTTATTAATTTCAGCTTTTGTTGAAGACAGTTTAACTGCCTTTCTTACCCCTGAACGATCTAAGTGATGGCGTCTTATTTCTCCTGTTTCAGGGTCTGTACTTAATTTATGTGATGGGAACAGAAACTGCCATTGTAATGACTTATTAGCACTTGGGTATTTTTTACTAAGTCGATGAGGCATCCATACACCGGCGTAAGCATCATTTTTTAAATCTAACTGTAAATATTCATCAACTTGAATTATTTGATTTCTTAGCATTGGTATTAATTCTTCAGCAAGTGTCACAATACGATTTTTATTACCCTTACCGTTCCATATGCGTATATTTTTATATTCGAAATCAATATCTTGAACTCTTATTTTTACTGCTTCCATAAGCCGTAAACCACTTCCATATAGCAGGCTTGCTATCAAATAATGTCGCTTATGTATATTTCTAAAAAGTAGCGATACCTCAGTTTGTGTAAGTACGACAGGAAGCTTCTGTTGGCGGTTACTTTTGATGAAATTTAAATCTAATGAAAGTTCATTCTTGATAATATGTTTATATAAAAAAGCAAGTGCATTTAAAGCGGTTGCTTGTGTTCTCGCTGCCACTTTTTTTGTAACTGTTAAGTGATTTAAAAATACTTCTACTTCATTATTGCCCATACTGGTAGGGTGTCGCTTATTATGAAAATGGATATAGGCAGTAATCCAAAAGACATAAGTTTCAATAGATTTTTTAGCATAATGATGGCTATACATATAGTCGATAATACTATTAAGGAAAGGGGACTTAGTTTTCATTTCAAATCCTATTTAGCTGTATTTATATACAGTATTGATATTTTTCCTCCTAAGTCAAGAAAGGAGGACGTTTTCCTCTTTTCTTCATTTTAATAAAAGAACAGCCTGACTTAAAGTTTAAAGCTGGCAATGTGTTACAGGATTTGTTATTAATATTAAAAATAATTAAGAGGACATACATTACTCATTAAAAGAGGAAAGTGTACTCTGATAAAGTTGTTATACGACATGGAGACATTGTGCAGATAACGGATAATATTGAAAAATATGGATGGCAATTCCAGTATGTATTTGATGCCGAAGGGGATAGACCAAATTTTGCGTATACAATAGGTTTGTTCGAAAGTTATTCTCACCCTGAAATTATGGTATTCGGCCTGAGAAAGGATGTTATGCATACACTTCTTTCAAACATCGCTGCTGAAATAAAAAACGGAGCGACTTTTAACTGTGATACAAAGTTTAGCGGCTTTCTTAGCGATAACTTTGAAACAATGTTTAAAGAAATGCGAAGTGAATGGAAAAGCGAATATGCCGGTATTGCATTGGATTACTATGATAGAGAAATACCAATTTGGGTCTTGTTCTGGCCTGACAAGAATAATGTACTTCCATTAGAAAACGATTGTGAGCTTACAGTTCAGGCAGAGGCTGTAAGTGTCGTATAACAAAACACTAAAGGCACTCGCGCTGCTCGCTGGGACGCTAACACATAGGCTGCGTCACTTCGTTCCTAATTTTAGCCTATGTGTTATCGCCCCTTAGTGGGGTGTTAGGCGAATAATGATGATCGTAGAAACCAATAACCTCTTATTACGAGAAATGACGAAGGATGATTTCATTCCTCTATATGAGATATTCTCAGACGCGGAAACAATGGCTTACTATCCAGCTCCATTTGATAAAGATCAGGTTAATGCTTGGATCTCTTGGAATATCGATAATTACGCAACATACAATTACGGTCTATGGGCTCTTGTGAAAAAGAATACCGGTGAAGTCATCGGAGACTGTGGTCTAATAAATCAAACTGTAGAAGGCATTGAAGAAGTTGAAATTGGCTATCATGTTAACAAAAAATTTTGGGGCAAAGGTTATGCTACGGAAGCTGCAGTAGCGTGTCGCGACTACGCCTTTTCAAATCTAGGTTTTAGCAAGGTGATTTCACTAATCCGGCCAGAAAATGTAGCATCACGTAAGGTAGCAGAGAAAAATGGCATGAAAGTAGAAAAAGAAATTATGAAATCTGGTTTCAATCACTACGTCTACGCATGTAGCCAAGAACTCGCCTAACAAGGCAATGAACCGGACAGTCAAAAGCGTCACGTCTTTTGCTGTCGCAAAAGCCGCGCCACTTTTGCCTGCCGGTTATCGCGGCGTTATATGCAATTGAAACTATGAAGAAACAATATCTAAATTTCGATGATTTGGAGCAATGTGATAAAGAGTTTTTTATTAATGACTCTTGGTGTGATTACTGTGACGAAGCAGATCTAGGTATCACAGAGCCTAATATTTACATTTTAGATGAAAAGCAATACCTAGAAGGTAATTGCAAAGTATGTGGTAACAAACAAACTACTGAAGTTGTTGTCACTTACTTAAATAGTTAAGCGTTAAGGTAGTGAAATTGCATATAACAAACCACTTAAGGCTCTCGCTTCGCTCGCTGGGACAGTAACACGTAGGCTCTGTCGCTTCGCTCCAAATTTTAGCCTACGTATTACTGCCCCTTAGTGGGGCGTTGGTATGACTCCCATTGTCAAGTTAAACACACTGAACCTTGCTTAACTTTTTAAGCCATAATTACTTCAGCTCGAATTAGAGCGAGTTAATACATAGGATGAAGCAAGTAATGTCGTCGGTTATCTTGCTGATATTCGTTGGTTATTACTATCTCTAGTAACAGAGCAGACCTTACTTATTTCGTCGGGGCACCTGTCTTCAGTCTATGTTCGTGGTTCAATGCAGCGTTAGCTACATTGCCATCCTAACGCCGTCGGTGGTTGTGCCACTCCCGATGCTTGATCCTATGCATTAACTCTAATTCGTTTATCATGCAGGTACTCTTGCCAATCTAAGTTTTGTATTTACTGGCGTTAGCACCACTTCTT
>NZ_JBBEVD010000043.1:0-10609 GCF_037414265.1 Pseudoalteromonas sp. C12FD-1 | reverse complement strand
TTGAATCGCTGTTACCTTGGAACATTAAACAAGCTGGGTGTCGTTAGCTAGACGCTTACGCTGAAACGATAAATGGTTTATTTAAAAAAGAAATTATTCGCAGGAATGGACCGTGGAAAAATGCTGATGCTGTTGTATGTGCAAGTTTAGAATCGGTCAGGTAAAGTGGCCTGAGTTAAACAAACTGGTCTCCGATGAAATCGGGGCGATTCAAAACTACTCTCCCAGATTTTTAAGAGTTACATATCAATAAAGCAGCCTATTCAAGGCTAGCTTTCCTTATAATGCATTCTCAATAAGATCAACATAAGCGAATGGCCTAACCCAAATAAAGCATGAGGCTGGCTCCAAAGCTATAGGGTCGTCGCAAGCATCTTTATGACTTAATAGATTCTTTTTAATTTCGTGATAGAACTTGGGTAATCTAATATTTTCTTCATTGATCACTAAACACTCTAAAGTTAGTCTTTGCAATCCAAAAATTATGATAAACCTCTGTTTTTCAATTGTATTTTTAACCAGAAAATTCACATCAGGCATAGTGGCTTTACTGTTAAGTGAAATAGTTGGACAAAGTGGAAAACCAAATACAGTATACTCTTCATCCTCAACTTGAAATTGAATGGGTAGTGAATCAGAGTTATTGCTATTAGCATCTGTTAAGAGTTCTATACAATTTAAGAGCCAACCGAGATGTAATTCTGTATATTTAGATGATGTGCACTCGGCGAAATTAACTTTAGTTTTTGCTTTGTCACTCAAAGAATTAACTGATAACTCATCTAATTTAAATTTGGTAGCAATTAATCTAAATGGGATGTTATTCACTTGAATATCTGAAAATAAGACAAAGTGGTTATTTGACTTTGTCTGAAAGTATGGCTTCCAGTTTAATTTTAACTCTTCAACTTTAATAATATACTTAGATTCGTCATCAAGACCAAAGAGTTTGTATAAAAGTGAAATAAGTTGAGTTCGTGTTATGTTTATAGTCACTAACTCTTCTAATCGAAGAGCCATTTTTTCTATATTTTGATGGAGTGATTTTACTAAGTTAGAGTCATCGACTTCACAAATGAGTAGATATTTAAGTTTCTCATTCTCTAATAGACAAGAAAGCCCTCTCTTTTCTCCATCACTTTCAACGGAAGAACATAAATCATCAAAATTGATACTTTCATAAATGGTTTTTGCTAGTAGGTCTTTGCCAAAGGATACAGGCAAATTAAGGTACTTTTCTAAAAATGTGGCTTGAAGATTTAATTTATAGATTAATTGAGCTGTTGTGAGCATTTGTTATATCCAACTTTTTCGAGCAAAACACTAGCCTACCAAACGCCGGTTTTAATCTTATAGATAAACAAATTTTCGGATGCTCCGCTTTGCCGTTATTTATTGCTTATTAAAATAAATTGGTAGGCACAGGCTGTCCGTTCAGCCCTTTTACAATTTAAAGGATAATAAATAGCCTGTAAAGAGTGAAAGTAATACCCATACCTATAACTTATGCAGATATTATTTTATTTTTATAATAAAATCAGAAGGTTCAATACCAAAAATTTTAATTATTGTATCTTCTATTTTTTCATCCACATAGCGAGTGTTCAATGTATTGTGAAGGTTACGCACAATATTGTTCATATGGGTATCAAGTAATTTGTACAAGAAAATATCAGAGTTTGGTTGAAGTGAAGCCAACAGCAATAATTGGTTATCGAATAGGTCTGAATTTATTGAATCTCGCAAGTGAACCCAATCATCACATTGGTAGACACACATAGCTAAATGATATTGAGCTTGTCTCAATGGGACATTAGTATTCTTGGATAGGCGTTTTGCTTGACGTTTAATATTCGAAAGAAGTTCGTCGTTTGTTAGCGACATTATTTCACCAATAGAAATACTTCAACACAAAGCCCACGCACTTTATATCGAGTATATTTATTGGAAAAAATTAGTTTGATAATCCAGGGTAAACTATTTGGCTCGCCAGTGGGAGCTGGCCTCCCTGCGAGACCAAAGCTTTATTAATTAAGCTATAGCTATTATTACATAATTTTATAAATAGTGAATAAAGGAATTTTGCGAATAGCGATTTTGACGATAATCGACGGTGAGATTGTTCTTTGAAAGCGGTTATAACTTCTATATATCAACTTAAATTTATCATCAAATTAAGATTCTAGGCGTATATATTGTCCGACCTAAGATATTTTATTACGCTGGAAAATTAAGTATCAATGCCTTTCTTCAGTATAGAATTGTTTTCAATTTCGTCCTTCCACATATCAGCTTGTGATAAGATTGTTTTTCGAGCAAGCCCGCCTACTTGTATCTTACGCACCGTTGTTATGTAGCGCTCTGTTGTTTCAAAATTAGAATGCCCTAATAAATTTTGAAGAAAAATATTAATGTCATCAATATTCGCAACGCAAATATCAACACCAGTCAACTTAGAATATTTTAAGAGTCGCAATGTTGCTCCTGTATGCCTTAGTGCGTGGGGGCGAACATACAGGCTCTCGTCAATAATAGCTCCGTCACTATTGAGCGGGTTTCTAAGTACTTTAAGGGCTTTGGCAAAAGCCTGCCTATACATTGCTTTCGAAACAGGGCGTCCCTTATCCGTTAACCATATAAACTTTGATTCTGACGTACGTCCGGCTTTCTCTGCCCACTTTGTTCTCACATATTTACGCTTGTAAATGGATGTTCGTTCATCATAAATAGTGACATCAGAGCCGTTTCTTTTCGCTGTGATATATTTATCTGATATCATTTGCATTGTTTGAATATCTAGATTTATTTCCCGCGCTTTTTGACCCTTGCCGATGAATTTAAATGGTTGTTCCACTTTCTTTGCTTGGCGCATATCGGCAGCATTCATCCATTTTTTATTTAATTTATTACCACCCTCGGGCGGAAAGTATTCGACCAATTCATTGATACGAAGCAATGTATCAAGTTGAACATGCGCCATTACAGCATATACTCTATCAACTTTATTCAGTTCACCGATTAGCCCACTCACCTGCTTATTTGTCAATACTTGAGATTCGTAATCAGTGACCTTCTTCTTTCTCCGATTTTCTATCAGCGGATCAATATAGGTTCTTGACGCTCTGCGTTTGTTTGCTGGTCTTGTATAATTCAAAAAGTAAGATTGATCTTCTGCATTTGACTTTAGTCGCTGTCGTAGAATTTTGGCTGGAAATTTAAGTCTATGCTCAACACCACAAAGATCAAGATAGCTGTAAAATAGACGCCAAGTATTGATATACTTTGAAATTGATTCTTCGCTCAATGCTAAGAGCTCTTCATCATCTCGAAAGTTTGCAATAACAGCCTCAAGGAATTCAATATCAACTTCAAGGTAGCTTAAACCGTTATTGGCGCAGATGTTGAGCCAGTTCCGAAGATGATCAGCTTCATTGTTTGCAGTCACCTTTGTTATTGCGCGAAACGTATTTTTACCAGTATCGACGGACAATTTGTTAAAAAAATCTGGATGATTCAGCCGAGTAACAATAAAGTCATTTGCATGTTCATGTAGATGACCTGATTCACAGACAATGAATGGTTGCCCAGACAACGACTTATGCTTTGATACATTACCGGACTGTGCGGCCATTAAGTTTACTTTGGCCTCTTTATACAAAGGATCATCAAGAGTACTAATAGCTTCTTGCTGCTCTTTATTGTTATTAAAATCTACAACTTTAATTTTACTCATATTTAAAATCTTACTGTAATATTTTCATACTAAAACTCACGTTCCAAAGTAATTAGGTGAAAATTTAAAATTTGTTTATCCATAAATTCCATCTTAACCCTCCCTGACAATAAGAATCTCATCAAAATCTTCAAAAACAATATCTACTTCTTCGAGCTTATCGCGTTTCGATTCCAAAGTTGATAGTTCAAGGCGTTTACCTGAGCTTTCTCGCAATTCATTACGCTCTCTTACGGCCATAAAGTCTATCAAGAATCGTACAGCACAGGTTTTAACATTCTCAGCTCTTCGGGCTAGGACAAGCCAAAGTGCTCTATCACCCATAGTCAAGTTAGTAGCGTCGACAATTACTGAGTGGCGATCATTTTTTATGTCTAATCGATTATCGGACCAAGTCGTTTTACCCGAGCAGGGTAACCCTATTAAAATATATACACGCATAGGTAGTTTTCTTAGCATAAGCCGGCTAAATTCCGTTTTTGCATCGAACCAGGCTTTTTTCCTGAGATTTTCATCGTAAAAGTGATAATGCTCATTGTACTGAAGTGCTCGGTCTGGTGAGATGTAATGCACCATGTTTTGGTTCATTTGCTTTGCCGAGTTTGATATGCGTGTATTTGTATTTACTGCTTTTAGACTGGTATTTTCAAACTGCAAATTTTGGATAACTTCATTTCTGTCCTGCAACAAAATACGTAGCTGATTCTTTTCTATCGTTAGCTTAAGGTTTGTTTCAAGCGAATTTGAATACATTGTAGAAAGCTCATCGTCTGACTTAGACTTACCCGCTTTGATTTCTTTAAATTCATTCGCAAAGTCGAGGACTTTATTTCTGAATGATTCAAAACCCTTAAACGCATCCACACATGATGATTTTTTATCATCGTAGAGGTAAGTACGATCAACATTAGCAACTTGGCAGATTCTACCCACGGTCGCGATACCCCGATGTTTCATTTCTCTTAAAGCTATCACTTTTTGTTGGATAAAGGCATCTTTCAATGCTTGAAGACGTTCATCGTCAGTTGTTGGACCATTCTTTTTATTTTCAGTCATAATTAATCATGCCCTAAAATTGATTTAGCAGCATCGGGATATATTTCGATAAGCGGTTTTGTATAAAGAGAAACGAACGATTTAGCTTCTTTATCTAGGTCAATGTTGGTGTGCTTTAAGCCCCGCAAGTACATCGTGTAATATTTGAATTGCTCTAGTAACGTACGCGAAAGAGGGTTGTCATACAAAAATGAATGCTGACAATTTGCCCCCTTACAGTTGTCTAGGTCAGGCAATCCAGTCATTTGTAGCGCGGTAGCAAAATGTTTGTCAATTTCTCGTTCTAGCCGCTGATTGTTTGCAGAGTTAATAGAGCAAGGGGCATCTGTCGCGGAACCTGGGTTTCTTGTGCATACAAATGCTAGTGGGGTTTGCAGAGCCAACAATTCACCATTTTTGAGTTTTGCAAGCAAGACAAATCGAATTCTATCTTTGAGACGTTTGCGCATTTCACCTTCGGTAAGCGATTCGTTGTTCCTAGTGGCCTCTTGAATTACCAATTCTTTTAAATGCTCTCTACCTTGAGTAAATGTATTTTTTACCCCACCTGAAAAGTTCCCATCAAGAATGGCATCGGTCATCTGTTCTGCAAAATCACTACGAGTTTTTACTCGAACTTCTTCTCTTACATGTTGGACATGGTGATTACTACGTAGATAATGGTCAGGCATTACACCATTTTTATGTCCAAAAAGACGACGAACTATTAGTACTGATAACGGCGAATTAGTACCAATCCACCCAGCCATTGTAGCGCGACAACGGTGAGCCATGCCTTCAGGATTGTCATCATCCTCCAATCCATCCAGCACATTTTGATCACAAAATGCTGCCCATAAGCGAAGTAATCGATTGATATTTTCGTTAGTTGGATAAGTCCATGAGTTTGCCTGCCCCCCCTCGCCTCCTTCTGTTCTGCGAACGACTAGTTGAGGAACATTATTTGGGGCATAGTTGGTACGTTTTAAGTACTCGATAGCCGTTATAGTGATTGGTGGCACTGGAATGATATGGTTGTTGGTTTTAGTTTTATTAATATCGGTAAGTAAATAAAAAATTAAATCAGCATCACCATCTGGAGAGAAACAATCTCGAAAAATATTCTTTCTAATATCTATACCTCGTAAGGCTGTCGTTAGCATTAAAATCCACAAAGCTGCCCCTTGCGACAAGTTATACCAGTTTTCAATTCCTTTTCTTGAAAGGTTGTAACTTTTGGGCTCATCGAATGGCCATTGTGGAAAATCTTCTGATAATGTTTGTTGGATAAGCTTAAATTTTTCTCTTGCTGTAGAGTGAAATAAGTTAGAATTTTTCTTCTGGTAAGCTGATGAATCAGCCGCAATATCAAATGCCTCTATTAGCAACGCTGAGTGTTTTTCGATTAACTTAACAGCAGGAGGCAATAGCCCTGCAACAACTTGCTCACTGAAAGGCTGGTAAGATTTCGTGGTTAACGAATCATTATTACCAAAAATTCTGCTTAGGTAGACAAGACTCTTGAGCTGTCCACTCTCAACTTTCAGGTCCCGCCAGGGGACTTCCGTCTTAAGATGCAGTATATCTACGTTGTAAAAAAAGCTTTTAGGTATCGAGACTAGTATCTCCATTATGGCAAGTACTCCAGAGCTGCCCGAACTTATATCGGTACGTTCAGCTGCTGCAAATAACCACTGGTTGATCTTTTCCTTTGTTACAACCGAGGCTGGTACGAACGGTTGATTAACATTCGCAGCCAATATACCTTCACGTCTCATTCCCTCGCCAAAAGTAGCCATAAACTTAGTAATATGACCATGAAAAACGTTAACATTTTTTTTAGCTATTTGATGACGATAAAAAGTGGCTATTTTTAACATTATTAGCAGTGGGTATAGATCGGGATATTCTTTTTCATAGCGACCCCAGTTAATTTGTACATTCCAGTCTAAAATCCAAACTTTATCTTTGAATTGGCACGCAGAATCACTCCCTATTAAAGTTTTATCAGCATATTCCGCTTCAAGACTGCGTACTAATTGCCATTGAGTTTGCCCAATTCTATTTTTTTTGGATTCTGATAAATCAGCATAAAATAACTCTGATGAATACAATATTGCATCACAAGAGTCCGAAGTTAATGCACTCATCTGGTCGTCCTAATTTATTAAGCGTTTGCGTGAAGAAGTGGTGGAAGCATGTAATTATTGGGGTCATCCCAAGCCATTGCTGCCTCAGCTACTGCTTTGGCTCGTAACTTTTCCCCTTCACTAATTTTTGCGACAAACTCATCAACAACAGATTGTGCTCTACTGTGTTTAATTGCATAATTTGCATAGTACAACTCTCTGTTTGCACGCAAGATTTGTTCGTATTGAAAACAGCGATAGATAATTCTAGGTAAATGTTCCCGATACACTTCAGCTTTTGAACACCCAAGACAGTTGTCGAACTGCTTGCAATAGCTTATGTTGAGGTTTTCAGCATAGTCTGGATTGGCAGGGTCTATACAATCACAAAGAAATCGAGGTTCATTCACATCGACTTGGGACTTCCTCTTTGAAGTTATCATCTTTACAGCAATCCGTTGGTGATGTTCTATAAATTTTGTTTGCAATGCCACGATGGCTGTCGACAACATATCTTCAGTGCTCGATGACTGCAAAAGATAATGAAGTGGTATCGTATTTTTTAAATCCGCAGCAACAGCTCGTACTAAATCATCTTTGGTTTTAATTTTTCCCATCCACTGTTGAAGCACTTCACCCGCGTAAACTTTCCGAAACTTGGTAGAATTAACGGATCCAATCAAGTCACCATTTCTTTCTTTTATTTGTGCTCCAATTGCAAATTTTTTTCCGTACTTTTTGATGAGATCGTTTTCAAAGAAGAACTTTTTTCTTTGTGGTCTCAATAGTTGTCGAATGTCATCGAGCAATTTCAGTTGACGATACATTGGCGTTTTATGAGGTATGGATAATTTTTCTGGTTGCTTACCACCTCCTAGAACGTGAGCTCTTTTTTTGTAACCCTCCAGCAACATTGAAGGTTCGGATGCAAAGCGGTCTATGTTTTTTAAGACGCTACCGATTTTAGTCTGTGCCGCGATGCTTGCAATTACTTCTTTGTTGCGACCTGACTCGGCCATAAGTAAGACCTGGAGCAGAAAATCAAAATGTTCCGTGTAACCAAGGACTAATGTAGAAGTTGGGCACTTTGTTGAGCCGACTTTAATGTCGAAAAGTGTAGTTATGACAGAGCACTGATGAATGTGTTTTTGATACTTTTTATAATGTTTTCCCCAATAATTTCGCTTCCAAGATGAAATCCAGCGGCTAGCCAAGGTATCAAAAGAAATATACCCTCTAGAAGGGAATAAATTTTTAGAGTTGTTCTTACCTTTACAAACGAAAGTGGGGATAGAAATATTACATGTAAACAGCACATCATCATTTTCTTGAAGCTCTTTCGGCCATTCAGCAGAAATCAGATCGTCAGTAATGTAACTTAATATTTTTGTTTTAAAATTTGCGTATTCTAGTGGGGATAATGTTTTCTGTATTAACCACATCGCTTTGTTTACTCGATGAACATCAGTAACCGCTATTCTAAATGCATCATCGTAAAGTGTTGTATTATTACTCTCGACAAGTGTTTTAAAAAGCTCTCTTCCTGTATTGTTGAAAAATGACAGATAATTATCTGAATCAAGGTACGCCTGAATGCTTTCATGTGTACCCTCAATTTCATTTATTCCGGCGTTGACGTATGCGTATATCTGGAACATCACAAAATCAGAATAACTCTGCGACTTCTTCCATTTATAGATACGCAATTTTGCATCATGAACATTTTGAATATTTTTTCTTGTACCAATGCTAGGATCAAAGCTCTGAATAAATGACTTTGTTTTATTAGAAGCGCTAACTGATAGCGAAACAATCTTTTTTATTCCGTTAAAAACAGGCTGAGGCCTAGAATGGGTTATTGATTCACATAATTTTGTAAGGTGATTGAAATCTAGTTCATTAAAAGAAGGGATTTTATTTTTAACCATATAATTTGCAAGATGAAAATAAGAATTATTTTTAGTACTATGGTAATTTCTTTCAGTGTGTTCTTTGACGAAGACTCTAGCCAATTCAATCGCTAAATCTGAACTTGATGCACAAAGCATAGAGAACCAAACTGGAATAATAAATCCTGACCTTTGTGGGCCTTTAAGGTTGTTAACTTTAGCGCTTTTATCAACATTAAATATGGCAATATGTTCTTTGTCACTTTTCTTGATTGGAAAGTATCTAGCTTCACCGTCAACAAAATTAAGTGCGGGAAGTCCATCGAGTGTGTCACCTACTTCATTCTCTCTTGTATCTTTAACGACAATTTTCTTGTTTGAAAACCTATTTTTGCGAGCCATATCTTCTATCACTTTGTCTTATTCAGAATAACTAATATTGAATTATTAGCATTTTCTACGTTATAGAATTATAGCAAAACAATGAGCTAAAAGGACTGGCGGTAAGTCTTTAACCTATTGAAATAATTACATATAACTTTAATTTCGCTAATTTATCAGCATGTTAGGATGTATAAATTTTTTAATCTAATGCTGAAATAACAACATTTAAATTGTTAAAGCGATAAACATTTTTCTACTGAAATAAGGCTCTACTAGCATTAATTATTGAATAGATAAATCCGATGATATGTTCGGCTTGGACTTCTCAGGTTTCACTAGACAGTACTGATTCTTTATTTGATAAAGTAGCAAAGGTAGGATTAACTAAATTGATGTCATCGAATGCTAAAGATATAGCGAATTTTTCCAACTTTATTGAAAAACTGCTGAAGGTTCTGAGCAATATTTGTTGCTCAACCAGCACATCAATGAATTTATGGAAATCGACTGAAATACGCCACCTTGCATTGACCAACATCCGTTAAGCAACATCAATGCAAAAAACATTAACTTATAAGTGTAAATAAAAAAGGCTCATGTAATGCGTATTGTGAAATCAGCGCCTGAAATACTGATTTATAAAACACCATCTCACTGTTACTTTGGAATTTAAATCTTACAGAGCGCTCATGGATGCTACACTTACTTATACGGCTAACAAAATCACATTATTAAATGTCTATTATCTCTATACTTCTTAAGAACAGTTATTAATTTATAACATTCTGATTAAGTGGCAGAGCCATTGGCATATCAACTATTAGAAGGTAGAAATAAGAGAGGGTACTGAAGCTCTCTAGAAAGTCTGTATGCTTTCCATTCAAAATAATCAATTCAAGTCTTATTAAAAACTTTAGTATCAAAATTGCAGTTCGATAGTTTTTTTTGCTATAAAAGCTCTCAGTTTCATAACTTAAAAATTAATAGTTATATCAAGGTTATTTTGCTCAATTGCAATGTATAGCTCACCATTTTAGACATGAGGTTAGGTAAGGGATTCTTTTAACTAGATCCTTTGAATTTTTCAATCGGCTTTATTTCATCACCTGTTTTCGGCTCGTTAGGTCGATACTGAGCCAAAGTTTCTTTTGCCGTTAGTACCTTACTTTTATCTTGATATGACATTTTTCTTATTTGACTAAACTTACTGAGTTCACTGAATGAGTTTGTATAAAAATAAGATTGTTCATCTAAATTAGCTTCACTCGAGCTGAATATTTATAAATGAAAAACAAGGGACAGCTCGTCTTAATATTTAATTCAATCTACTTTATCTTTACTTATTAACTAGCTTAAAGCGAGTGGCAACTCAAATATCCTTATTGGTTGCCGATAGCAATTTACGTCGCTACTGTTCAATACTAATTAGCATGTCCGCC
>NZ_JBBEVD010000042.1:0-27695 GCF_037414265.1 Pseudoalteromonas sp. C12FD-1 | reverse complement strand
GTCTGCCGTCTCAGTGGGGTCGCATTATAGGGAGATCCGAAAACAGATCAACCCTTTTTTAAAGAAAACTTGAAATAAATGACTGTTCGCTGAGTATTTGAGCTAAACATGCTAAAAACACAACATAACTAGCACTTTATTAACATTTTAGGGGTGTAAATTGGTTTATATAGAGGGTTTACTGAAATAACTTTATATACAAACTGGCACCCCACACGATCGTTAGGATCATTAATGAGAGTGTTACCGCTGCAGATCCCATATCTTTTGCCCGCCCTGAAAGTACATGGCGTTCAGTACTTACGCGATCAGTGAGCGCTTCTATTGCTGAATTAAGTAGCTCTACAATCAATATGATCAGTAATGTACTTACTAACAATGCCCAATGTAATACTGATGAAGCTAGCCAAAAAGAAATGGGTAGTAAAATAATGCTAAGTAACAACTCTTGTCTGAAAGCCGCTTCTTCTATAAAGGCTGCTTTAAAGCCGAGGTATGAACAATACGTTGCTTTGAATATACGCTTTATACCAAGGCCATTAGGTTTAAATACATCTTTCATTATTAACTCTATAAACTGTGGTCAAAATAAAGCCCCGCAATTGCGAGGCTTTTTAGTTAGGCAATACCGTATTGATCTCGGTATGCTTTAACTGATGTTAAATGCTCGTCCATTGTACCTTGGCTCTCAAGGTAGCTGATAAGATCAGCTAATTTTACAATAGAGATCACTTTGGTATTAAAGTCGCGCTCAACTTCTTGAATAGCTGAAAGCTCAGCCTTACCTTTTTCTTGGCGATCAAGTGCTATTAACACACCACTTAAGTCTGCACCGTTATCGGCAATGATTTCCATTGATTCACGAATCGCAGTGCCTGCAGTGATCACATCATCCACCAGCATAATTTTGCCCGTTAATGCAGAGCCTACTAATGTACCACCTTCACCATGTGCTTTTTTCTCTTTGCGGTTAAAGCAATAAGGCACGTCTTTATTATGATGATCAGCTAAGGCAACTGCAGTTGTAGTCGCAATAGGGATTCCTTTATAGGCTGGGCCAAATAAAACATCGTATTCTATTGCGGCATCTTCAAGTGCTGATGCATAAAAACGGCCTAAACGTGCTAAATCACGTCCTGTATTAAAAAGGCCAGCATTAAAAAAGTATGGGCTTGTACGGCCTGATTTAAGGGTAAACTCGCCAAATTTTAAAACCTGCTTTTCTAAAGCAAATTCAATAAACTCTTTTTGATAATCTTTCATTGGGGTACTCGCTTATGCTAACGCTTGCTTTTGAACGTCAATAATTTCACGGATTGAATGTTTAGCCAGTGTAAGTAGCTCATCTAATTCGTCGAACGAGAATGGTTCACCCTCTGCGGTACCTTGCACTTCAATAATTTTACCTGTTTCAGTTAAAATTACGTTCATATCGGTTTCAGCTTCTGAATCTTCAAGGTATTCTAAATCAGTAATTGGCTGGCCTTTATAAATACCTACCGAAATAGCAGCAATCATGTGTTTAAGTGGATTTGAGTTGATCATTCCTTTAGCGCGCATGTGAGTAAGTGCATCAACTAAAGCAACGCATGCACCACTAATAGATGCTGTACGCGTTCCGCCATCGGCTTGAATAACGTCACAGTCTATAGTAATCGTGTTTTCGCCAAGCGCTTTTAAGTCTACAGCAGCTCTTAATGCGCGAGCAATTAAGCGTTGAATTTCCATTGTACGACCGCCTTGCTTACCACGCGCAGCTTCACGCGCATTACGCGTATGTGTTGAGCGCGGTAACATACCGTATTCAGCGTTGATCCAACCTTTACCTTGGCCTTTCATAAAACGTGGTACACCAGCTTCAACCGTAGCAGTGCAAAGTACTTTGGTATTACCAAACTCAACAAGTACTGAGCCTTCAGCGTGTAATGTGTAATTACGTGTAAATGATACCGGTCTAATTTGGTTAGGTGTTCTTTCGCTTGGACGCATTGACGATCCCCTTAATTCTGAATTTGCGACATTATAAGTGCATGTGCAGGTAGATGCCATGCTGATTGTAAAATATTCAGCGTAATAAATTTTCTCTAGAGGTTATGCAGTGTTACGGTATAATCATCGCAATATTGTATTAATAAATTTTAGGAACTTATCCATGATCCACAGTATGACTGCTTATGCGCGTCGCGAAATTAAAGGCGATTGGGGCACTGGCACCTGGGAAATTCGTTCAGTAAACCAGCGCTACCTTGAAACGTTTATTCGCGCACCAGAGCAATTTCGTGGCATGGAGCCGGTAATTCGTGAGCGTTTACGTAAAAATTTACAACGCGGTAAAGTTGAAGTATTTTTAAAGTTTGTTGCAAATCCAGCACACGTGGGTGAGCTTTCTATTAACGAGTCATTGGCAGAGCAACTAATAAATAGTGCTAAATGGGTTCAGCAACAAAGCAATGGCGACATTAACCCTGTTGATATACTACGCTGGCCTGGCGTAATGGAAGCCCAGGAGCTCGATTTAGATACTGTAAATAAAGCACTTATAACGGGCTTTGACCAAGTAGTTGAAGATTTTAAATCAGCCCGTGGCGATGAAGGCGCAAATTTAGAAGAAATGATTGCCACTCGCCTTGATGCCATACTTGAGCAAGTTACTGTAGTCGAAACTCACTTACCAGAAATAGCAAAGTGGCAGCGTGAAAAGCTTAATCAAAAGCTTGAAGACTTAAAAACCGACATTGACGAATCTCGCCTTGAACAAGAGCTTATTTACCTTGCGCAAAAGCAAGATGTTGCCGAAGAACTCGACCGCTTAAAATCGCACGTTAAAGAAACTAAAAAAATCCTTAAAAAAGGTGGTGCATGTGGCCGCCGTTTAGATTTTATGATGCAAGAGTTTAACCGCGAAGCAAACACCCTAGCCTCTAAGTCTATTAATAGCGATATCACTAATGCAGCTGTAGAGCTAAAAGTGCTCATTGAGCAGATGAGAGAACAAATTCAGAATATAGAATAAAGCTCACTAACGCTCAGCAGCACTCATAACAGCCTGAAAAACCTCGATTTATAGCGGGATTTTGTTTTTTATTGTTCCATATTTTTTCATTCCGTTTCATCCAATTGGTGAGTATTGTGGTGAGTATTTTTCACTGCTAGTCTCAAACTACTGGTGAGTACAAGAGGTGAAAAAATGTCAAATTTAACAGTAAAACAAGTCAACATACTTGCTAAAGGTCAGCACAGTAAAACATCCGATGGTAATGGGTTGTCCTTCGTCGTTCCAAAGCGTGGCGAACCTTATTGGTCCCTGAGATATACCTTTAACGAAAAGAGGAGGGAGAAGTCTCTGGGTAAATTCGGGCAATTAACACTGGCGGAAGCGCGCGGTGAAGCAGAGAAAACTAGAGCATTAATTCGAGATGGTATCGATCCGCTTTCTGTTGGATCTGTAGAAAGTTTAGAAGGTATGACATTTGATCAATTATTCAAGGATATGTATCAAAGCAAACTGTTAAAACGTAATAAGCATCCAAATATTCCAAAAAGTAAGTATGAAAATAACGTTTCATCTCATATCGGCCACTTAAAAGTTGAACAAGTAACTGCAATCCATGTTCGAAATATCTTGGATACCATTACAAACAGCGGGCGTACAACAGTGTCAAATGATGTATTGGGTCTCCTAAAGCAACTTTTTAAGCATGCTATTCAACTTGGTATTACATCAAATAACCCTGCTTCAGCTTTTTCCTGTATAGATGCAGGTGGAGTTGAAAAGCCAAGAAGAAGAGTCCTGAGTATTGAAGAGGTTGAACATACCTTTTCGGTATTTAGAAAACATTCAGATTCATTCACACGCGATAACTACTTAGTTTGCTGCCTGCTTATTACACTAGGAGTTAGAAAATCAGAGTTAATCCAAGCGCCCTGGAAGGAATTCGATCTAGATAACGCAGTGTGGCACTTACCAAAAGCGAGAACAAAAACAGAGAGCGATATCAGCATACCACTTACACAACAGATTGTGTGTTGGCTAGAAGAGCTGAAAGTCCGCTCTTATGGCTCTGAGTATGTACTCCCAGCAAGACGCAAAAGCAAGGTGCCTTATATGGGAAAAGACACAGTAAATAGTGCAGTGAACAGCCTGTTTGGAATAGATAAAAGTAAAAAGGTTCCGCCTCCGAATCGTATGGGACAATTAGAACACTTTACTATTCATGACTTTAGGAGAACGTTTCGAACCATCGCTGACCAGCTAGGTTTCAGGAAGGATGCTTTAGAGCGCTGTTTAAATCATAAAGTTGGAAATATGCCTGAAGTCTATGATCAAGGGGATTATTTTAACGAGCGCAGTGCAGTACAAAAAAAAGTTACTGAAGAGCTCTATAATATATTAAATTAGTTAAGAATCAGTGAATAAGGTAGGTATAAGAAAACCACTATATAAGTGGTTTTCTTTAATTTTATGATGTGCAAGATAATTTTTCAATCTAGAAAGCTCGATTATTAGAGAGCTTTTTTTTCATCATCTATTTCTATATTTCTCTGTTCTAAAGCCATTTCTCTAAGCAGTTGCTTCTTCTCTGCATCGACAAAGCGCTTTAAAACCTGTTTCATAAGCGGTTGATAACCAATACCATTTAATTCTGCTATATCTTTTAAATCATCTATTAGACTTTTTTGCAGTCGAATAGAAATCATTTGCAGACCAATTTTGTCATCCAATTTACTCCTATCACTATCTGATTTTCTTACAAACTTTTCATCTCTACCAAGTTCGCCAGACTCCCATTGGTCTATATCCGCTTTATCTTTAATTAAGCTCATAGAGGGACTCCTCATTTTAATTCACCTTATTTGATAATCTATTAATTTAACTATGTATTTAATTTAACTATGTATTTAATTTAACTATGTATTTAATTTAACTATGTATTTAACTTAACTATGTATTTAACTTAACAATCTAACTTAACTATGTATCTAACTCCACGAGTTATCTTTATCGCTTTTTTCTTTTAGCGGGAAGCACGCCTAATAGGCGTACTTCTGATAAATTCTGATTTCTTCTTGGTTTGGCTCATAAGCCGTTTTTAATTCGATACGATCTTCAAGCTCTATAAAAACCACCTTTAACTTTCTTCCATAATCAGTTTCAGCAATGAACCAATTAGTGGGAGGGTTAGTTTTATTTTTTTCTCGAGTATCTTCTAAAAAGCTACCCTCACGATTTGAAAAACATTCTTCCACCTCATAGATACTCACATTGTGCTTATTCTTAAGCTTCATACGAACACTATGAGGTACAGACTCTTCTAGCGACAAAGCAGGTTCCTCCAGTTGTTAGTGTTAAGTTATTTGCATATACATTGTATATACATAGTGAAGTATATACCGTGTATATACAAAGTTCAATAGTTAGACTATTTATTCATCCAAAGCAAAATATCCGACAACAGCCAGCGTGCTTTGCCCTTACCAACGCTGGAGGCTGGCGGGGTTTCACCCGCCTTTTGCATACGCCACCAGGTAGTGCGGCTTATGCCGGTTCTGCGACAGCGCTCAGTCTCGCTTATCAGCCGCTCTTCTTCGCCATAAAGCTTTAAAATTCGCGCTCGTTTTTCAAATAGCTTGTTATTCATGTTCGTCTCCCAGATCCACGCGATTCTTCAGTACCCAAGCATCAACTTCTGTTCTTTTAAAAAATGTTCGCCGCCCCCCAAGCTTGTAACAAGGCAACCCATCCCGTACTTGTTGACGTAAGAAATTAGGGCTTAGTGCAGTGTATTGAACACACTCATCAAATGTGAGGAACTCTTTGCTGTTGAGCGCCACTTTGCATAGCTGGTTTTCAATAACACATTTTATTTCGTCAAATAGTTGGTCAGTAAGCATTAGTAATTCTCGCTCTGGGAAACTGGGAAAGTGGGATTGGCATTACTATTCAATGAGTTATCATTTTGATGAAAGTGGGATAGATCCATACTTTCACCGCATTCGCGACAGATTTTTTCGGGAAAGAACTTAATAAACCGCTCTCCTCCTATTTTAAATGTGCGTCGCGTGCCCTCATTGGAAATAGCCCAACCTTTTTGAAGCATGTAATGGAGTGTTTGACTGTATTCATGAACAACGGACTCAATTACTTCCGATTTGAATAACTGCTGAGGAATGTACCAAGCCAGTTCCGGCTCTGATACGAAGAATCCAATGCTCCCGTTATGTGATTCTCCCCGAGGACTCAGGCTATGCCGCCATTTATTGATTAACTTGATAAGCTTTTTAATAATTTTCTTACTTTCTGAATTTTCGGTGCTATTTCGGTCATCTAACCAAATTGTTGCTACTTGTTCTAATGCATCTTTAGCTTCACCCAAGTGCCATGGCAACAATCCTAAATTAATGGCAATTTCCCCCGCGGCGGTTAGCAGAGCAAACTTATCTAAACGTTATTAGCCTGTCTCTCAATGTTTTTTGGCCACGGCCACTGCTCCCGAATATCTTTGTACTCTTTAATAACCTCATTGTTTGGGCAATCAAAATTTGAGAGAGCTTCCACCCATGATTTAATGAAAGTACCATGGTATTTACCTATGCTGGCTGATAAGTACTCAGCAAACTCTTTAGCCGAAGTAAATCCATGAGTATTTTCAAAAGCACCGTATTTGCTAAATACTGGAACCTCTATTAACCGGACTGACTGCCCTGCACTAACACTTTGATTAATGCCTAACAAAAGCTCTTCAAGGGTAAGCTCCCCGGTACTAAGAAATATTGTGCGCCAACGATAACGCTTATCTAGGGCGCCATCTTGCTGGCTTCTTAGTTTTGATACGCCATTACACAAGTGTTAAATTAACTGGTCTATCTCTTGCGCGGGACATTGCTTAAATTCATCAAGACAAAGCAACATGTTATTGCGCGCACGAGCGATAGATTCAATACCGTTAGATGTTGAGCTCCAAGTCTCCCAATAGGTTTGATCTGAATAGATACTGGCAGCCACTTTCATCACTGTAGACTTGCCTGATTTTGAACTACCGACGATTTGTATTCCGAAGCTCTCTAAATCAGTCCACCCAATAATAGGGGCCGCAAGTGCAGTACACACAGCAAGGATCATGATTGGGTTGTCTCGGCAATATTTTCCAATAGTTTGCTGCCAGTCCAATATAGAGCCTGATTCAACTAAGCTGTCACCAGCAAAATCACCAACATAAACTGCCGGTGTCACGAATTGGCCGTCCACCCAACCACTTTGTCTCGCGCTGTATGCATGCTTATTACATGGAGTTTCGATTAGGTAGGCCAAAAGAGATTCCCACGAGTATTTTCCAGGCGAAAGTTGAAAGCCTGACCTAAGCAGCCTCTTTTTAAATTTTTTTGCGAAGTTGTCATCAACTTCTCCCATTGGCAGTACTTCTCGAATTGGTAAACCAAAGTAGTTTTTCCACTCTAATAACCGTCCGAAGTCATCTCTCTTATCATGGGAAGAGACAATCGCTTTCACCTCTATTGGCCCAGATATTTTTCTTTCTTTGGCAGCTTCTGGTTTGATGACAGAAGTTTCTAAACGCAACAAAAACAATACAATTGACGCAGAGGTGTAAACCAAAACCATCCACTCCGCACAAGAGCAACAAAGGCGCGCCAGTGCAGCGCAGACACCAACAATTAATAGAAGATTATCCAGACAATAACGGCCAACGTGCTGCCGCCAACTATCGCTACTACCTTGTTGAATAAAGCCCTCTATCGGGTGCATGGTTTGCAGCAGCATTCGCTGGCAGGTAATTGGTTTGATGCTGATGGTTTATCCACGGCCATAAGCAGCACCGATACAGCGGGTTTCAATCCACTGGTCGATATCGCTTTCTAACCAGCCCACGGTACGCGCACCAATACGAATGGAACTGGGAAATTCACCATTGGCCATCAGGGTATAAATGGTGCTGCGGCCAAAGCCTGTTTTTGCCTTTACCTCGGGCAAGCGCAAAATCCGTTGCTGATGCGCTGGGTGTGTTGATGTGGTGGATGATTGTGTAGTTGGGTTCATCGTTTTCTTCCTCACTGATCTGTTCAGTTAGGAGTTTGCCAGTGCTAAACGGACACAGTAGGCAGATAAATGCCCAGATCGTGCAGCTTTCTGAGGGTATTGCTAACAACCTGCCCCAGTATTTACATAATGCCCACAATAATAAATGCTCTGTGGGCAGAGTTGGTGTGTGGCTAAGCGGCGTTAACTAAGGCGTTACCCAAACTGCCCCAGTTGCCCAAAGCCATCTCAAAAGGGAAAGTCTTGCTCAACGAGAACGCCAAAACACTTTTATGCGCGTAAAAGTGTGCAATGCAAGTTGAGTACTCCTCTATGCGTTTTACCGAACGGGGAAATTCAGCAGTTAGAGGTTTACACAAAGTGACTTCACAGGTAACAATTTGTGAACCTGAATGAGGCTTCCAGCTTTCAACCAATTAAAACTGAATGATTTCTTTTGCAAACAACGCTTAGCCTATCCATAAAACCTCATCGTTTAAGCAAATCACTCAACCGATTTAACAGTGCTTTACGGCTATTATTCGCCACTACAAAGCGCTTAAAGCATTTTTCAAACGCCGCTTCATCCGCTTTGAACTGATAGGCCTCACTCAGCTGATGCAAATAGCGTGATGCCGCATCATAACCACTGGCGCAAGTTCTATCCGCTTGCTCTTGTGCTTGCTGCCAGTAGTGCTCACGCCGATTGTAAACATCCGTCAACGCTTTTTCTTTTTCTGCTTTTTCGATGGCTAATTTTTTTGCGAGAGCTGCGGCTTGCTCTTGCTGTAATTGGCTTTGCGCTTGCTCAATAAAAGGAGAAATTACCTCGGGGGTTAACCAATACTGATAGATTTCGTCTATGTTAGCAGGTTCTTTTCGCGTCAGCGTTAAGGCTTGGTGGCGAGTTAGCTGGCCTTGCTCAAACAGCGCGCATAATAGCGTGTCTTTCTCAACTTCCGTGAGATTGTTTAGCCACGTATCAAACTGAAACTGGGCTTGTTTGGCTTGATGGCTGGGTTGTGCGTTCAGCACCATGGCGAGTGCCTTAACCAATGCTAAGGGAATATCATACAGCGCTGCAAACGCCTGCTCCTCTTCACTGAGGTGCTCAAAATCGAATTGAATTAACGGCACTCGCTCAACGTCATCATTAAAATCAAACGCTTTAAGCCACATGAAGTACACAAGACGCCAATCCCCTTGCATTAACCCGCTGCGTAAAGCGGCTAAATGCTGGAAAAATTCGTCGGCATGCTCATCATCAAAATATTCGTCATACTCCTCAAGGGAAAAAATCAGTAACTGCCACTCATCGTTTTCGTGAACATGAAGCCCATCACTTGAAAAGCCAAGTAAAGCTTCAGGGAGCGTTCCTGCTGGCAGCTTGATGTAGGCATCGATTGAGCCCCAATCGGCATAGTAAAAACCGATATCAAAGTATTTTAACATCAGCTCAAAAGGCTCTGCCTTTAAGTCACTGTAGGTGTAATACACCTGAAAGGACGTAGCGCTGATCTCGGCACGGCTTGAAATTGATCGGAGTGCTTGACGTGCTTTAGCATCTAAATACCCATCCAGACGCTCAAATTTATAGTATTGATATTCGCTCACGATGACCTTGTTATGTATTTATTGTGAATTGAAAAGTTTGTTTTACTTTCATTGAAAAAGCGCTGCATTTTCCTGTTTGCGCTGATCCAATGTCTTAGCAATCGCAGACACGGTTGTTTTACTGATCCCTTGTTGCTGTGCCAGATACGTAAATTGGCTGATGGCTTCTGCGACTTCTTCAATGACTTGCCTTGCATCATTCCAATTCGAAAAGCCAGCACTGGTAGCAAGTTTTTGCATCACCTTAAGCGGCGGCGCTTTGCCATAACCTCCGAACGCAGTGGCGTGTTCGTTGAATGGATGTGGGCTGTAAGTAACATCGTAAAAAGGGGCAGGATCCCATTGACCGTCATCCGCTTGCAAAAACGCCCAGTTTTTACTGTGGTCGTCTTGGTTAGACGACAACAGGTTAAACATGGCACGGCGAAATTGCAGTTGCCCAGCCGCTGGAGATTTACACAACTGACGGCTAGCTTTGATCAAGTCAATATAATCTAAACTTGGCGTTCTAAAGTCTGCATCCAGCAGCCCGCAAGCGCTGTGCATATGCAAGCGACCTGCACTGCGCTTGCTGCCCAAACCGGCCTGTTCAGTGACATAATCAAAACGCTTGAGCGCCAACCAGGCAACCGCACCGCTTGAGGATGGTGCTTCAATGAGTTGCCATTGCGGTGGTTGACACTTAGCAAGTTCTGCCATTTGCAAATAAACCGCTTCACACAAACCTTCTTCATGGCCGAGCGCGAGATTTTTAGAGGTAAACTTAATCAGCCAAGCCTCATCACCTAGCTTTGCAAAGGTTCGACAATGCCGAGCTTCTCCAGCAGGCATATAAATCTGTGCCTTTGGTCTTGCCCCACCCGAACTACCGCCGGCGACTAATGCGGCCAACACCTGTTGCGTATGCCCATCTAACTCATCGTGATTATCATCCATATAATCTGACATCGAAGAATCGAACAGCGTTTGTGCTTCTAAGCCTAACGTCGCTAAATCAATATCCGCGTGCGTGGTGGCTGAAAACTCAGACACCGGAGAAAAAGACAATGCTCCCATGCCTTTATCACCAACAAAGGCCAGCCGATCCATCGCCGTTAATTGATTAGGCAGTATGCCCTTTTGCCGGAAAATACGATCTTGTAACAGCATGCCCCAGCCATCGGGCAAACAATCTCCAAATACGCCATGTACACCTTGGTGCGGCGCTTTAGGAGCGACTTGAACTTGCGCGTTCGCATACAAGGTAAAAGGTGATAAGTTGCCAAACTGCTGCAAATAGCTGTCTGCATACTGAAAAAAAACGCCTTGCCGATTCTGCGCCAAGACTCCTACAGCAACCTGCTCACCTGAGCTAAGCCTTCGAGTTACATTAAGCTTCTGAGTGGGTTTAAAACTCATCTTTTAGCACCTCATCAATACTCGTGGGTATAGCAGCGCGTTCTTTGTTAGGTTGCGTGAGCTGATAAAGCCTCTCCAATGAATCAAGGGTCTGCCATAGCAACAGCAATTGGCGAAATGAAATTTGCCCGGTCAGCTCAAACTTTTTAATGGTGGCCGCAGGTACACAGCTGCGCTCAGCAAGCGCCGCTCGTGACAGCTTTGCCTGCTTTCGTAACTCACGTAAATAAGCCGCATAGGCTTGGCTTACATCGGTATCATCAAGTAAGGTAAATTTCATCCGCAAAGACCAATTGGATACAGTTATATCCATTATAGCGAAATAAAACAGAAATTGGATACTATTGCATCCAATAACGGATGAGGTGTTGAAAAATCACTCGATAAAGCCCTTCAAAACTGCTATGTTTTAGCTCTAACAGCAGCATAAAAACGGCACTGTTTTTCCATTGCTAACCACTAAGATTTAGTAAAAGCAATAAGCAAGTCGTGGGCAGTTTGGTGGGAAAACAGGCATTTTTGAACGGTTTATTTTCTATAAGCCATTGATTTTATTAAGGTCTAGACCACTACTCAATGAGCAAATTCAGAATATTGAGTAAAGTATTAGGCAAAAGTCGACCTCCTCAAAGTGTCTAAGAAGCTCTGTATTACCTTTAGGTACATTAAAAATACAGAGCTTTCATTTTACCTGAATAGCAACAATCTAAGCAGTGCCACAATTACGAGCATTTTTATATAAGTTTAATGGTGTTCACTACTCTTTTTGAAAATTTCAAAGTATCAAATCGTTTTTGTGAGAACACACTAAAACACTTATTATGGGCAATTAAAATCTATTTTAGCCAGTACTTTGATTGAGATATATACTTTTATCTATCTAGGGGCTTTCTATGAAAGTAAGACAAATTTACACGTAAATAATTAGCCTATTGTCAGTGAGTTCATCACAGATAGCGCTGAAAATAGCCACTTGAGATAGATTTATTATTCAAGTTTTCTACCAGTATATTGAGGTGTTATACCAATCTGCTTAATTGAGCGATCAATTTTGAGGCTAGAAAAATGTGTTGATAGCTAGGCAAAAAATTAGCTATTTAGTTGTTCTAGGCAATTGCTCCTGCATTGCTCTACCTTCTGCATCCATGCAGTCGTAAATGAGAATTTTTTAACGCAGTTAGCGACACGTTTAGCCCCTCAAAATAGTTAACTATTATTGCAGATTGGTATTACTACTTTAATCATGGCACATAGGTACCGTAAAGAGAGAGGCCATTACATCAGGGTAATCTAATGCATTACTAATTATTCAGACCAAAATGAGCGAGAGCTTGCTCTGCCACTTCAACGCCGTATTCCTGAACAAAGTGGCCGGATTCGGCTATTTTCATTGGCTCAGGACAGCCTTTAATCACATTTTTTAGGGCCATCATCGCGGGTTCGCCAAGTACCACATCCTTCATGCCTATTGCCATGAAGCTATCACCCTCCCAGGTGTTCGACCAGTACTCAATAGCCCGTAGACCATACCTAACGGCATCATTGTTTGCGTCGGTAGGGATCATTTTAGGAAACTTCCTTACACCTGCTTTATAGCTGTTGTCTGGGAAAGGTGCGTCATAAGCTACAATATCCATAGGGTTTACAGCAGCCCCCGCATCACTAGCAAACAAACCACCAACCGGGATTTCTGGCACAGTGGTGCAAAAGCCAATCCACTGTTTTGCGGCTTCGGTTAGCGGCTCACCAGTTCCTATACCCGTATTCATAACGATAAGTTTTTTGAACCTGTCTTGCATATCCATAGGTAGGGTCAGCCCTAGAAAACCACCCCAATCCTGGCACACCAATACCACATTCTTGAGATCTAAATGCTCAATCAATTTAATTAGGCTGTTTCTGTGAAACTCAAAATTGTAAACAGATTCATCAACAGGCTTGTCTGAACGGCCAAACCCAAACAGATCTGGTGCAATGACGCGGTGCCCTGCTTCAGTGAAAACAGGGATCATCTTACGATAGAGGTAACTCCAGGACGGCTCGCCATGCAAACAAAGAAATGTGTACTCAGCCGACTTGTCTCCCTCGTCAATATACGCCATGCGTAGAGAATTATACCCTTCCAGATCATCCACATACTGCGGCTGGTAAGGAAACGCGGGTAATACTGAAAAACGTTCTTCTGGCGTTCTTAGTGCTTTAATCGTCATTGTTTTGTTCCTATAAATTGGTTTGCTATTCATAAAGACGTATGTACGATCACTTATATTGTGTATCGATCGTTACTTATTTAATGCGCAATTTTGTATCGATCGCTAAATAAAGTCAACAACGAAATTGACATTTTTTAGTGAGTACTACAAAATATGCATCAATAAAGATATTTATAGGTAGGAGTACCATCGGTAATGGCCGGAAGAAAAAGATCGTTTGATAGAGATATCGCCCTTGATAAGGCAATGCGTTTATTTTGGAACAACGGCTTTACAGCGACATCTGTTTCGAATCTAACATCAGAGTTAGGCATTAATACACCCAGCTTATATGCCGCTTTTGGTAATAAAGAGCAGCTATTCAAAGAAGTGATCGCGCATTACATCGCAAAACACACTGAACCGTGTTATCGACATATCACTGAGCCTTCTGACCTCCCTTTTGTAGAAAAGCTACGAGCGTGTTTCTATGAGCTGATTCAAGAGTTTTCAGATGCTGATACCCCGCTAGGATGCTTATTAGTAAAAAGCGTGAATGAATCTGACAGCGTAGCCTTTCCTGAAGAAGCAACGGCATACATCAAACAATTTGGGCTTAAAACCCTACACATGATCACTACCTTGATTGAGTCTGAGGGGGTAATAACCGAGTCTGCAACGGCAGAACTGCAGGCAAAATACCTATTGTCGGTTCTTTATGGCCTTTCGACTCAGGTTCGGGCGGGAGAGTCACGACAGGTTGCAGAATCGATCATGGACTATGCACTCAATACGCTACAGGCCAATGACGCAAGCTAGCTAATATGGGCTAATAAAGGTCAATGATATCGACAAATACAGTGAGGGGTACCCCTCACTGTATTAGCTACAGCTATTTTACGGGAGATCACCACGATGCATAGGGGATACTGTTAAGAATTAGACTTGCCAATAATTAGAGAAAATATGGGGATACCTGTTCCTTTGGCACTTCCTAGTATATAGATGGCAGCGATAATTAAGTCCATAACTGCTATTGGGATAAACAATGTCGGTGCCATACCTGACGATGCTGCGTAGGTGACAACAACAAAACCGAAAAGTCGTACAAGACCGTTCCAGACAATAATCGGAGCTCGTCTGGGTAAATCCGAAACAGCCCAAAGAAGTGCTGCACCGATACAAATCAGGAAAGATGCAAGTACAAGCGTGATAATGAATGAGCTAGCCTTAGGAGAAAGAAGCTCAGGAATCATGATCCCAAATGCGATCGGGAAATTAAACAGTGCTGTAATTTGAACGAATTTCTTAAACATTTCTATACCTAAATTCAAAGACGTGGTTTATGACGTGCTTTTGTTGTTATCCAGCAAAGTCTTGCATGATGACGTTGTCAGCGTAAGATTGAAATCCTACTTCTATTTGTTTTGCAACAGCATCTGGGAATACGTGAAACTCACCTTTATCCAACGCTGCAAGAATGCCAACTGGCACGACTTGTGGGGACGATGCAATATCGCTAAAACCAGTAAGATCCGCCATATCTGTTGCAACCACACCAGGGTGAACACTGAGCACACTCACATTATGTGGCTTAAAATGATAACGTAAACCTTGAGTCACAGAATAAGATGCCGCTTTTGATGTGCAGTATGTTGACATATCCAAATAGTTTTTGAGTGAAGCGACCGAATTTAATTGCACCAGTGCACCTTGATTTGCAATCAATGTTGCCTCAAATGCTTTAGCGACGCGCATCAGCCCGTACACATTCACTTCAATCTCTTCTTTCAATGTGTCGAGAGCATTATCCGCTAAAGGCGACACTGTCGAAATAATTCCAGCATTGTTGATAACAACATCAACATCTGTTGCTTTTTTGGCGGCTGCTAGAATAGACATTTCATCGGTGATATCGACTTGCATCGTCTCTACTTTTTCGCCATACCGCTCTTCTAAAGCCTTAGTTGAATTTGGATTGCGAACCGCCAAGTACACTTTCTGTGCGCCTTGATCAATAAAGTGCTCAGTGATGCTTTTACCAATACCTCGGTTTGCACCAGTGATAAACACGACTTTATTTAATATGTTGAACGACATTCACTTATACCTTTTATTTACGTTAAGACAATGAGAGCACTAACCTTTAACTTTTGTTTCTAACATGAAATCCAATTGAAAGTCGGTGATTACTTGATCTTGAAGTGGCTGGAAGAAATCATTGATTTTATCCACGTTGTTCACTAGGCCAATGGCAGTGCGCGTTGGACGTGTACCGTGCTCCATATCAACCAAATTTAAGTAGCCATCAACCACGTGTTGTGGATCGGTTTTAGGGTCTTGCAAAACTTGATCGAAAGAGCCAATCATGTTGTCTATGATCGCTTTTAGCTGTGGGTTTTCTGCAACCACTTGCGCGTGAGCTTCTGGTTTAAATGAGCCGGCTAAATTAGTACCTGATGGGCCTGGTTCAACAATCACTACCTCAACACCACTTGGCGCTAGTTCAAATTTCAGGCTCTGAGAGTACGCTTCTACTGCCGCTTTACTCGCGCTATAAGTACCCGTAAACGGCCATGATACGCGACCAACAACAGACGTGGTATTGATGATGAGGCCTTTGCCTGCTTTACGCATATGTGGTGCAACAGCTTGTACAGTGCGGATAACGCCGTAGAAATTGGTGTCCATCAATTGCTGTGCCTGCTCAACACTAAATGCTTCTGTTACGCCCATGTGCATAATACCCGCATTGTTGAGAAGCACATCAATCGCTTGTTCTTTTTGCATGATTTGTGCAATTGCTGCATTGACTGAGTCTTCACTTGACACATCCATATCAACCACAACGATATTTTCTGAGTAAGATTGCAGCTCACTCTTTACTTCTAGGTTTTTACTGTCTGCATTGCGCATTGCTGCGTAAACTTTGTGCCCTTTATCAGCAAACTGCTTTGCGGACATTTTACCAAAACCACTGCTACTACCTGTAATTACTACTGTTTTCATGTTGTTACCTTTATAAGTTGCTGTTTAGTGAGTCATCGTTCTTTATTACTCATTTTGCAGAGCTGAATAGACATCGAGTGAATGACTCAATTCTATATCGATCGATATAAATTCATGGGTGGATTTTGTATCGATCAATACACAATGTCAATACTCAAATCAAATTTTTTAGTGATTGATAAAGTTGATAGGTTTATATTTTTTAGCTATCGCTAAGAGTTAAGTTGAAAAAATGCACCGATCGTTACGGAATTAAATTTAACAGCTTCATGTATTTGAACTATTTTTACTAAGATAAGAAGGTATCTAAGAGGTTTGTACAGATTACTGCCATTTTCAATTTTCCTATTGCTATAGGCATCATGATTCCTGAGCTTATTTCTCCCAATCCCAGTTCATTTATTATCACACTTGTGCTCGCTTCATTCTTAATATGTATCAGGGCTACATTACTTTGGGCAGTATCAGACTTACCTATACGTGCTCCCATTATTGTTTGAAATGGTCTTGTGAGATTCTTTGGCTTCTTTGTTGCTACCTATGCCGCAATGCTGGGCATGGCTCCTACCGCATTTATCTGGATTTCATTGATGGGCTTAGTTGTCGTTTTCATCTATATATTAGGAAGCTCAAAAAAGACAGGAATACCAATTAAGGCATTAATTTTAGGGAAGTCTGCCATTAAGGCCTCTAAACGACTTTTTAAAATTATAAAGTTTGAAAAAACCGCTGTTATTTTAACTTTGGTTGCTCTCAACTTATTTAAAAGTAAGCTTTAAATCGAGGTGTATAAGCAAAAACTTATATTACTCCATGTCTCTACTATTTAAATTTGCAACATTGAGTAACCGTACTTGTGTGCTTATTACTTGAGCGCAATTAGTTAAATAAAGTACAATAGCGTAATTAAAGGCTTGGATTATTGATTTAGTCCAAGCCTGTTTATTTTAAGTAGAGAAAAACATGGCTCAAACTCGCGGAAACTTATTTATTTTATCGGCGCCTTCAGGCGCGGGTAAATCTAGCTTAATCACGGCGTTACTAAAAAAACATGCAGATATGAAAGTATCGGTCTCGCATACCACCCGAAGCCCTCGCCCTGGTGAAGAAAATGCGGTGCATTATCACTTTGTAAGCGCCGATGAATTTAAAGCATTAATTGCAAAAGATGATTTTTTTGAATGGGCGCAAGTATTTGATAATTACTACGGTACTTCAAAGCAGGCTATTGAGTCGCAGCTGAATGCCGGTATTGATGTATTTTTAGATATTGACTGGCAAGGTGCGCAGCAAGTGCGCGAAATTATGCCAAGCGTGCAAACAATTTTTATTTTGCCTCCTTCTAAAGCAGAGCTTGAGCAGCGCTTAAATAACCGGGGCCAAGATTCTGCCGAAGTAATCGCTGGTCGTATGGCCAAAGCGCAATCAGAAACATCGCACTACAATGAATATGATTATGTTGTGGTTAACGATGATTTTGAAACCGCGCTTAGCAATATTGAAACTATCGTATTAGCGCAGCGCTTAACCTTAAAGGCACAAGCTAGTCGTCATCACGATTTAATTACAAACTTACTTAAATAAGCCATTTATGCCCTTTAGAGGGAAAACTGGTAAAAATTAACCACTGGCTATTGGCGAAACAAGCTGCTTGCAGTAAACTACGCCTTTGCTTTTAAATTATTTTGGAGTGCTGAGATGGCTCGCGTAACAGTTGAAGATGCAGTAGATGCAATTGGTAATCGTTTTGACTTAATTTTAGTTGCGGCTCGTCGTGCCCGCCAAATTGCTGTTGGTGGTAAAGACCCACTAGTAGACGCTGAAAATGACAAACCAACCGTTATCGCTCTACGTGAAATCGAAAAAGGTTTAGTTGATAGTTCATCAATGGACGTTATTGACCGTGAAGAACAACAACACCAAGAAGCAGCTGAATTAGCTGCAGTTGCTGCTATTGTTGGCGGTAATCAATAATCAACCGCCCGGTTTGATTTAGTCAACGGCTCAGTATTTCTACTCTAGCCGTTGGCAATCCCCTCTTTTCATCGTATATTCTATTACTTACCCTTACTTATTGCTTCACGAGAACATTGGAGTGTGAATGTATCTTTTTGAAGGTCTTAAAAAGAAAATATCAGAATACTTGCCTGCTGCTGAAGTAGAGCTAGTGCAAAAAGCCTACGTGGTAGCCCGAGAGGCTCACGAGGGGCAAACTCGCTCAAGTGGCGAGCCGTACATTACTCACCCTGTTGAAGTAACCCAAATTCTTGCTGGCATGCACCTTGACCATGAAACACTGATGGCCGCGCTAATGCATGACGTTATTGAAGATACCGACTTTAGCCAACAGGACTTAGCCGAAATATTTGGCGATACGGTTGCCGAACTTGTTGAAGGGGTAAGTAAACTCGATAAACTCAGCTTTAAAGACAAAAAAGAATTCCAAGCTGAGAACTACCGAAAAATGATCATGGCGATGACCCAAGATATTCGGGTTATTTTAATTAAACTGGCCGATCGTACTCACAATATGCGTACATTAGGCGCCCTGCGCCCTGATAAACGACGCCGCATTGCCCGTGAAACACTTGAAATATACGCACCTATTGCAAACCGTTTAGGTATTCACGATATTAAAAATGAGCTAGAAGATTTAGGTTTTCAGGCTTTATATCCTATGCGTCATCGTGCACTTAAATCTGAAGTGGCAAAAGCACGAGGTAATCGCAAAGAAGTTATTTCTAATATTCAAACCGAAATAGAAGCACGCCTTGAAGAGTCTGGTATTAAGGCTACGGTTTCTGGGCGCGAAAAACACCTTTATAGCATTTATAAAAAAATGTTGAATAAAGAGCTGCTTTTTAATGAGGTAATGGATATTTACGCCTTTAGAATAAACGTAGATGCAATGGATACCTGTTATCGCGTATTAGGTGTTGCACATAACCTGTATAAGCCTATCGAAACGCGTTTTAAAGATTATATTGCTGTACCTAAAACAAATGGCTATCAGTCTTTGCATACGTCATTAGTGGGCCCACACGGTATTCCGGTAGAGATCCAAGTACGTACCCACGACATGGATCATATGGCCGATAAAGGGGTTGCTGCGCACTGGATGTATAAAAAAGCTGGTGATGGCGCGGGTAACACAGCTCAACAGCGCGCGCGTCAATGGATGCAAAGCTTACTGGAGCTTCAACAAAGTGCGGGTTCATCATTCGAATTTGTTGAGAACGTAAAAACTGAGTTATTCCCTGAAGAAATATACGTATTTACCCCCGATGGCCGCATTGTAGAGTTGCCAATGGGCGCTACAGCGGTTGATTTTGCTTACGCGGTACATACTGATGTAGGTAATACTTGTGTAGGTGCAAGAGTAAACCGAAAACCTTACCCGCTAAGCAAAGCCTTAGATACTGGGCAAAGTGTTGAAATTATTACTAGCTCGGGTGCACATCCTAATGCAACGTGGTTAAACTTTATAGTTACAGGTAAAGCCCGTTTAGGGATAAGAAACTACCTTAAGAGCCAACACCAAGAAGAAGCATTATTATTAGGCCGCCGCTTACTCGATTCTGCCTTGGGTGAAAATAAGCTCGACAGCATTGCCGATGAAAACATAGCCCGCGTACTCGAAGAGCACGAACTATCTACAGTATTAGAATTACTGGTAGAAATAGGCGCAGGTAACTTAATGAGCGTGTTAATCGCTAAACGCTTATTGCAAGAAGAAAGCGACGACTTGTCAGATATTAGCAAACAAGCCAAGGCAACCATTATTGGTACCGAAGGCATGTTGGTTAATTATTCTAAGTGTTGCCGACCTGTACCAGGGGATGCCATTACTGCGCATATTAGCCAAGGTAAAGGGCTTACGGTTCATCGCCAAGAATGTAAAAATATACGCGGCTGGGAAAATGAACGTTCAAAATACTTAGTTGTAAAATGGGATGACAATCCAGAAAAAGAGTATATAGCTGCGCTACGAGTGGAAATAATTAACCACCAAGGGGCTTTGGCTAAACTCACAAATGTTGTTGCTACAACCCAAGCCAACATTGTTGAGATCACTACCGACGAAAAAGAAAGTAATTTATATGTGATAGACTTGGGCGTTACCGTTAAAAACCGCATCCATGTTGCTAATATTATGCGCCGCATTCGCGTGATGCCTGATGTGCAAAGAGTCTATCGTAAAAAGTAAAATAGGAAACTCATGAATAAAGCATTTATTTCTACCGAAAAAGCACCTGCTGCTATCGGCACTTATAGCCAAGCGGTTAAAGTAGGTACTGCCGTTTATTTATCTGGACAAATTCCACTTGTACCAGAAACAATGGAAATGGTTTCAGAAGACTTTAGCGAGCAAACACATCAAGTATTTAAAAACATTACAGCGGTGTGCGAAGAAGCAGGCGGCAAAATCCAAGATCTTGTTAAAATTAATATCTACCTAACAGACTTATCAAACTTTGCCACTGTGAATGAAGTAATGAGCCAATATTTCAAGCAGCCTTATCCTGCACGTGCAGCATTAGGTGTACGTGCTCTACCAAAAGGCGCACAAGTTGAAATTGACGGCATTATGGAGCTTCCTTCAACTAATTAATAAATACAGAGCTATAAACCCCCTTTATAGCTCTATTTTTCACTGCTAGCCTTTGTTTATCTCCCTTTCTTGACTCACATGTAAATATCTAGCACTCTGTAATCATGCAATAAAATCAATCTTAACTTTAGTAGTAGAAAAGGATTAACTAGTGTTTAAGCTTGCCAATAATGGGAACGTATTACTAGATGTAAGTAAGCACGCTCCACCTAGCGCCGCTTTTATAATTGATGCACTTGAGAAGTCGACGTTTTGCGAATGCAAAATTGACCACGAGGCTATTGATAATTTTTTTAAAGCGCAAAATAATGAGCCAACTTTGGTTGTAGCAAGTAAGCACGATGCATCGCTTGTGGTAACGTTAAGTGAAGATAAAATGCAAGCCATAGGTGAGCTTACCTTAGCTTATGGTGGTAAAGTACTTTCGTTAGAAGAGGGTAAAAAACAACTCGTAAAAGCAGGTGTTGTACGTGGTTACAAACAAGCTTTTTTAGAGCAGCTTTTAGATAAACAATTTAACTTACCTCCAGGTACAGTGGCAAAAGGAATTCTAGCCAAAGGCCGGCTACCAGCCGAAGGCACAGCAACAAAATTTGTCGCTATGGTAGAAACCCTCAAAGACCGCCTAAAAGCACCAAAAATGAAGGAAGATGGCAGTGTTGATATGCGCGACTTTGGTAAACTGGCAAGCGTAGAGCCTGGCACTGTTCTGATTCGCCAGCAACCTGCTACCCCAGGTAAAGAAGGATTCACTGTAGTAGGTGACATACTACCCGCCAAACCTGGTGAAAATAAAAAGTTAGTGGCAGGCGAAGGCGCCGAAATATCAAAAACAAATCCACTCGAGCTTGTTTCTACAACAGCGGGGGTCCCAGTAGAAATACCTAACGGTATGCGAGTTGATGATATTTTTACCATTTCTGATGTAGATGTTAAAAGTGGCCATATTGATTTCGAAGGCAGTGTAATAGTGACTAAAAACATTGACCCAGGCATGCGAGTCACCGCAAAAGGCGACATTACTGTTTTTGGCACAGTTGAATCTGGCGAATTATCAGCCGGCGGAAACATCACTGTAAAACAAGGAATTATTGGCCATCAAAAGAGCGAAGATAAAACACTATCGTGCTCTATAAAAAGTGAAGGTGATGTTCATGTATCCCATGCACAGTATTGTTATATTCAAGGTAAAAACATTTTTATAGACCGCCAAGCCAGCCATTGTGCCATTAAAGCAAAACACTTATTACAAGTTGGTCAAACAGAGTTACCGAAAGGAAAAATTTTTGGTGGAGAGATTCTCGATGCAACTGTATTAATTGCTGGCGAAATAGGCAATGAATCAGGCGCTAAAATGGCTATCAATTTAGCCGCATCCGGCGCTGAAATAACCGCCGACACGGATAACTGCTTTAAAGACTTAGCAAAAACCGATGAACAGCTTGATACCCTTCAAGCAGCACTAGAAAAAGCAGATAAAGTAAAAGATTTAGAAAAGAAGAATCTGCTCATTAAAAAAATTGGCGCAACACAGCAGCATTACTGCCAACAAGCAGAGCAGCTAGAAAAAAAGCTGTCTAGCCTAGATCATGAACTACACGACCTACTTAGCGATGCAAACCTTGTTGTTAATACATCATTACACTCAGGGGTAGAGATCCATATTTTTGATAAAGTATTAAAAACTACCCGCAACTACCCGCCTTGCAATATAAACTTACAAAACAATAAAGTAGAAATACACTTTAAAACACATTAGGGCGCATTTAGCGCCCTTTATAATTTACAGTAAGCCACTTACCGTATCGTGCGTTTGCTTTGGCCATACACCTACTTGCACTTGTCCAATATGCTGCTTTTGCAGTAATAACATTGCTAAGCGCGATTGCCCTATTCCGCCGCCAATTGTTTGTGGAAATGCCTCTTCTAATAACGCTTTATGCCAATCGAATGCTAAGCGTTCTTCATCGCCTGTGATGCTCAATTGCGCTTTTAATACATCAGGGCTTACACGAATACCCATAGATGATATTTCAAAGGCATCTTCTAACACGGGGTTCCACACTAAAATATCGCCATTTAATCCTGTGTATCCGTCAACCGTTTGGGTAGACCAATCATCGTAATCTGGAGCGCGTACATCATGGATTTTGCCATCACCTAGCGCACCACCAATACCAATTAAAAATACCGCGCCGTACTCTTGTGCAATGGCTTTTTCGCGTTGCTTTGCGCTAAAGTCGGGGTACATTTTACGTAACTGCTCACTGTGAATAAAGGTAATTTCACTGGGTAAAAATGGGGCTATACCAAAGCTTTCACTTACAAACTGCTCTGTTTGCTTAATGCCAGAGTAAATGGCTTTAACTGTATTTTGTAATGTAGAGAGCGTACGTTCAGTACGTTGACAAATTACCTTCTCCCAATCCCATTGATCAACATAAACAGAGTGTATTGGGCTTAAAGAGTCTTCATCTGGGCGTAACGCTTTCATTTGCGTATAAATACCTTCACCTACAGAAAAGCCGTAAGTCGCGAGCGTTTTACGTTTCCATTTAGCAAGCGAATGAACAACTTCATAGCTGCTATCGGTAATTGCTTTTACATTAACAGCAACTGCATTTTCGTGGCCGCTCAGGTTATCTTGTGTGCCATCACCCACTTTAGCCAAAATAGGTGCCTGAACTTCAACTAATCCTAATTGCTGCTCTAATTGCTGTGAAAAAAAATGCTTAACTTTACTTATTTGCTGCTGTTGCTGCACATAGTGTGAACTCATAATAATTGGCCTCATTCCCAGTTATTGTTACTTGCTTATTAATGAAAAAACACCCTGCGGGCGTCTTTAATGAGGTTACTGTAACGATTTAAACTTTTAATTCAATAACCAACAATAAAAATAGCTTTAATATGCAAAATAGATTAATTTACAGGGTATAAAAATGTAGATTCACTAATTTAAGTAAGAAAAAATAATGGAAAATTATCAAATCGATAATCTCGATAAACAGATACTTCACGCTCTAATGGCCAACGCCCGTACAGCCTACGCAGAATTAGCTAAACGGTTTGCTGTAAGTGCCGGCACAATTCACGTACGCGTAGAAAAAATGAAACAAGCAGGCATCATTACCGGTACCCAATTAAGCATTAGCACAAAGCAACTTGGTTACGATGTATGCTGCTTTATTGGTATAAACTTAAATAACGCACGCGACTACCCAGAAACACTGATTAAGCTAGAAGCTTTAGAAGAAGTGGTTGAAGCTTATTACACCACGGGTAACTACAGCATTTTTATAAAGGTAATGGCCAAGTCTATCGACCATTTGCAAGACGTGCTCATTAATAAAATACAAGCTATAGAGGCGATTCAATCAACAGAGACCCTAATCTCTTTGCAAAACCCAATTAGCCGCACAGTAATGCCTTAGTAGATAAAATTACGTATAATTATCAAAAAAGAGGATCACCATGCAGCAAAATCGCTACCAACGAATAAAAGACGTACTATCTCGTCGCCAAACAGACTTAACGGTCTGCCTAGAAGACGTACATAAACATCATAATCTCTCAGCTATTGTAAGAAGTGCTGATGCAGTAGGTTGCCATCATGTGCATGCTGTATGGCCAGAAAATCAAAAATGGCTGACCAATAATACCTCTGGCGGCAGTAAAAACTGGCTAGAAACACACCTGCATAAAAATATTGATGATGCTGCTGCAATGATGCGAAAGCACAATCCCGATGTACAAATATTAGCAACACACTTGAGCGAAGATGCTGTAGATTTTAGAGAAATAGATTACACAAAACCCACCGCTATCATCGTTGGCCAAGAAAAAACGGGAATTTCTGAACACGCACTAAAGCACGCCGATCAAAATATTATTATTCCTATGCAAGGCATGGTGCAATCACTTAATGTATCAGTAGCTGCTGCACTTATTTTATTTGAAGCACAGCATCAACGAGAAAAAGCAGGGCTATATAAGCGCGATATGCTAAGTGAGGAAATAAAACACCCTATGTATTTTGAAGGGTATCACCCAGTTATTGCGAAACAATGTAGATTAAAAAACCTACCTTACCCACCACTCGATGAAGAAGGTGAAATAGTCGCTAATGAGCAGTTTTGGCACGCTTTAAAACATGCTTGATGCTTAGCAAACCTGTGAGTACACTTAACTCATTCACAAATAAACAAATTTGAGTCTACATTGTCTAAACCTAGCTTAAGCCAATACCCTATTACAGAACTGAAAGGGGTAGGTCCCAAAATGGCCGAGCGCCTACAAAAGTTAGGTATAGCTACCGTGCAAGATATGCTCTTTCATTTGCCTTTACGCTATGAAGATCGCACCCGTATTTATGCTATTAATGATGTTACTTTACACAGCCACTGCACTGTTGAGGCGACAATAGAAACAAGCCAAGTGACCTTTGGTAAACGTCGTATGCTCGTTGTGCAAATAAACGATGGTACAGGTAGACTTACTTTACGGTTTTTTAGTTTTACTGCTGCGCAAAAAAATGCGTTTAGTAGTGGGAAGGTAATTCGCTGCTTTGGCGAAATTAGGCGTGGCCGTGTTGGCTTTGAAATGAGCCATCCAGAATATAGTATTAGCGACACACCCAATGAGCAGCCAACAGCAACAACACTCACACCTGTTTATTCAACAACCGAAGGGCTAAAGCAATTATCAATTAGAGGCTTAAGCGAGCAAGCAATAAACTTACTGCACAAATATTCAGTAGAAGAGCTTATTCCTGAAAAGTGGCAACCTTCACATATGCAACTTTCTGACGCTTTACTGTTACTTCATCGCCCACCTAATGACGTAGATGTAATTTCACTTGAGCAAGGTACTCACCCTGCGCAGCAGCGCTTAGTGTTTGAAGAACTACTTGCACAAAACCTAAGCTTATTAAAGGTACGCGAGCAAGGACAACAAGTAAGTGCAGTTTCCCTAAGCCCTACAAATACATTAGAGAGCGAATTTTTAGCACAACTCCCTTTTGCGCCAACCAATGCACAAAATAGAGTGGTAGCCGAAATAAAAGGGGACTTACAACATACCTATCCCATGATGCGATTAGTGCAAGGTGATGTAGGCTCAGGTAAAACTCTTGTAGCAGCATTAAGCGCGTTAACAGCAATAGCACAAGGTTTTCAAGCTGCCCTAATGGCACCTACAGAAATCCTCTCTGAGCAACATGGTATTAATTTCAAACATTGGTTTGAAGCACTAGGGATTAATGTAGCCTGGCTTGGTGGTAAAACAAAAGGTAAAGAGCGCATTACTACGCTTGAAAAAATAGCCTCAGGAGAGGCGCAAATGATAGTAGGTACACACGCTTTATTTCAAGATGAAGTAAAGTTCAATAACCTTGTGCTTATCATCATTGATGAACAACACCGTTTTGGTGTTCATCAACGGCTCTCACTGCGTGAAAAAGGGAAATTTGGTCAGTGCTACCCTCATCAGCTAGTTATGACTGCAACCCCCATTCCGCGCACATTAGCTATGACGGCTTATGCCGATTTAGAAACCTCAGTGATAGATGAGTTACCACCTGGGCGCACACCTATAACCACTGTGGCCATTCCTGATACACGCCGAGACGATATAATAAACCGCGTTAAACTTGCCTGTAATGAACAAGGCAGGCAAGTTTATTGGGTATGTACCCTCATTGACGAATCAGAGGCCTTACAATGCCAAGCAGCAGAAGACAGCGCATTACAATTAAAAGAGGCATTACCAGAGCTTAATGTCGGATTAGTTCATGGCCGCATGAAAGCCGCTGAGAAACAAGCAATCATGAGCGACTTTAAAGCAGGCAATATTCACGTACTTGTTGCAACAACAGTAATAGAAGTAGGTGTAGACGTACCCAATGCCAGTTTAATTATCATAGAGAACCCTGAGCGCTTAGGCTTAGCACAATTACATCAATTACGCGGGCGCGTAGGACGAGGAGCAACCGCTTCGCATTGCGTACTGTTATATCACGCCCCTCTTTCTCACACCGCTCAAAAACGTTTAGGTGTATTAAGAGATAGTAATGATGGCTTTGTCATCGCAGAGCGAGATTTAGAAATACGTGGTCCAGGTGAAGTGCTCGGCACTAAACAAACTGGATTAGCAGAATTTAAAATAGCGGATCTTACTCGAGATAAACACACACTAAATCAAGTCAGACCTATTGCACAGCAAATGCTAAAACAAAACCCCGACCTTATAGACCCTTTAATTCATCGCTGGTTAGGTAATAAATCTAATTACGCTCAGGCGTAATTATTCTAAATACTTACGATTTGTCTTTAGCTTGTTCTACTAATGTTAAAAGATTCCCTAAATACCTGCGAAATAGCTATCTGATTGACTTACTCTATCCGCGTGTTTAGATTGACGTGTATTGTGTGTGCGCATTTCATTTTTCTGCAGAGGTAACAAACCGACTATTTCTAATCGGGCTTTCTTGTATTGGGAGCCTGGCGATGTCCTAGTGCCCACAGAGGTGGAGAGTTACATAGCAAAGTACTCTTAATGTTTTTAATGGGATTCACTGGGCACTGAGGTGGTCGTCGCGTTCTTTTTCCCGTGGGTTTCGTGATACTCAACCCACGCTACGAAGTACAGGTTGACGCTGCGCAGCTGATAGCTGACGGCTGATAGCTAATATTTTCACTTTCTTACAGACGTAAAAAAGCCGCTTCATTTCTGAAGCGGCTTTCTCGTATTTGGAGCCTGGCAATGTCCTACTTTCACAGTAAGCGTCTAGCTAACGACACCCAGCTTGTTTAATGTTCCAAGGTAACAGCGATTCAAG
>NZ_JBBEVD010000041.1:0-13272 GCF_037414265.1 Pseudoalteromonas sp. C12FD-1 | reverse complement strand
GAAACCCACTGGTATTGCTATTCACCACGATGATGCGATTGGTACTCAGCGGCCAATTCCTTTTGTAAAGGCAGAAACAAGTATTATTAATGCACTCACACAAAGTGAGTCTGTTACCAGCGCGTATGAAACACAGCAACTGTGGCAACAAGAAGCAGCAAAAACCTATGATAACTGGCATTTTAGCTGTCATGGGCAAGTGAATAACCAATCACCCGCACAAACTTTATTAGTGCTGGATGCTAAAGAAAACCAAACCTTAGGTATGTCACAATTATTGGGTAGCCAACAACGCCCAAGAGTTGTTGTGCTCAGTGCGTGTGTTGTTGGGCAAGTACATCACATGGAAGGAGAGCCTATTGGGGTAAATGCAGGGTTTCAGCTGAGAGGGAGTGACTATGTTATTGCGCCTACTCAGCCGGTCTCTGATTTTTATATGCCATTGTTTATGGCGTTATTTTATCAAGCGTGGAATAAACTCAAAAAGCCAGATGAGGCATTGATTGCAGCTAAGCGTCAATTAACTACAGGGGATTGGGATAACAAAGCACATATCGAAAAATTACTGCGAGAAGCTTATATTCCTGTTCTCACACAGCAACTTCAACAAGCGTTGATTCAAAGGAAGCCGAGACAAAAAGTAATACCTATTACATTGGGATGGTTTTTACCTGATACGTTACAGACTAAATTTAATAACATGTCGTCAAAAGATTGGTCTGAGCTTAGTAAAGAAAGTGCCGCTAAAGAAATAAGCCAAGAAATCATAAGCTACCTTATTAACCAGCGAACTAATCTGCCGGAGCATGAAGTGAGGCACTTGTGCACTTGGGTTAAAGGATTTGGTCAAATAAGAAATACCTAATTAATACTCCTGAATATTAAACAAAAAAGCCAGTAATTTTATTACTGGCTTTTTAAATCCCCCTAAAAAATACCTATCTGCTTACTTACCGAAAGCATCGAGTTATTAATTCATTGCTTATAAATTTCGCAACTTATTTAGCAGAAAACTTAATCAACAAAAGTAGGTAACGTTATGTCTTTAAAATATAAAACCAGAACAACAACTGATAACACTAGCGGCCGTGCATGGCTACTGCTTTTCATCTCCATTATTGGAGCCTTTTTATTGCGCAATAATGTGAGTTCTGAAATGTTCACAAATGCCTTAGATATTGCGGGGCCAACCCTACCTTTTTTGGTTTTTTTAATCAGTTATATGCTCACGATATATTGGCGAGTATTTATTTTGCGCAAAGAGCCAAATGCTGAGCGTTTATCTGATGTTTTTCATGCAGAAGATATGGGAGATGTTGCTGCTACGCTTGGCCTTATTGGTACTATCATTGCCATGGTGTCTGCTGCAAATACGGGTGAGAAACTTGATGTCACCATGTTTTTACAGTCACTCATTAGTACTTTAATTGGTATCAGTGCCTATGCCGTAAGTAAATTTTTTAGTTCTACGTTTGAACGTGTGCTTACTCGTCGTCAACCTGCCCAAGGAAACAATCATGCCAAATAATTCCACACTAAAAAAATTACCTATAAGAGCGCGAAAAAGTTCACCAATTGACCGTTTCTTTCTTGAAATAGTTTTAGGTCTGGTCGTGATTATGATTATAAGTTGGAGTCCTGAAAAAGGAGTTTCGCCGATATCTCCTGATGAACTGACGAAACCCCAAGAGCAGGCCCCACAAGGTGGGGTTTCTTTGAAAAACAAAAAGGTTGCTATTTCTCCAAGTGGATATTGGCTTGATGGAAAACTTATATCTAAAGAGCTGCTGTTTGAAGAGCTAAAAAAATCATCGGTTGATCTGATTGCATTAGAGCCAAGAGACAATACAGAGTGGAAGCAAGTAGCAGAACTTTGGTCCAACTTAAATGACAACAATTACAATGTGACGTTAAGCCACTAGGAGCACAATGATGAATATACTTACCAAAGACATGCTAAATGTTGCAACGGGTGTTAGTTTTTCGGTTTTGATGTTGACCTTAATAACTGAGTTTGGTTTTAACTTTAACGAGCCCATTGAGGTCATGGCTAGTGCAAAGGTGTCGTCATCAACGCAATTGACACCTGATGATGTGCCTACACCAGTTAGTAATGCTGACTATAAAGTGCCTGAAGAAGAGAAGAGAGCAACACAAATAGCAGTCAAAAACGACAAAAAGGTATTAGAAAAACAAAAAAAACTGCTAGCTCAGGCAACATCAGAGAATGTTAAACAGTTTACTGACCATTATAAGCAATTGCCGAATGGGAATAAATCACCTGCCAAAGCCAACTTAACTACGAATAACGCAGTGACACTTGCTACATTGCGAACGATTAAAAATTAATTCCCCCTAAATTAAGTCGTTCTACCTAGGTTGTAGGTGAATTGTTCACCTACAACCAACTATAAAAAGGATACAGCTGATGAAAAATTTACTTTTAGCTATTATGTTTTGTGCACTACTGTTTTGTGGATATGTACAATATTTTAAACACGATTCGCCAAGTGTAAGTACCTGCACTGAAATTGGTAAGTTGGTCGAAAGTATTGAACCAATGCAAGAGCGAATTCTAGAGTGTGGAACTCATCTTCTAAGTGTGCCTGATGGATTAATAAATGATAATAAGCCTAAGCCTCACTTTCAGCCCGAAGCCATTGCCAATAATGAATACAGCGTAGAAGCTCTTGACCTGACCATTGATTTAGATGATACGCCAGATGACATTGAACGTGCTGTTGAAATGGTTTTACCCCCTACAGATAAATCTGAAGTTGATAGTAAAGAAGCACTAAAGCAGGCAATGGTCGTTTTAAATAACTTAAAAGCAGAGTTTGTAGTGCTAGAAAAAACGTCTCAATAACACTAACAAGCATGATTTTTTGCTCTAGAACCTAGGGAACAGTTACTAATGAGTAACTGTTTTGTAATAATTTTAACTGCTAACTCCCTTGAATAAAATCATCTTGCTTTATTAATGCCAATAATGGTTTCGTAATTAATGTTAAGGAATTATATGAGGGAAGTTTTAATCACTATTTTATTAACATCTTTATTGGTAATACTTATTTCAGTAGGATGGTTTTTACCAGATACGTTAGGGGCTAAATTTTTCAATATGTCATCAGAGATTGGTCTGAGTTAACTAAAGAAGTTGTCATTAAAGAAAAAAGCCAAGCAATCATAAACTACCTTATTAACCAGCGAGTTAATCTGCCAGAGAATGAAGTGTGGCATTTATGTACTGGGTTAAAGGCTTTGGTCAGGCGCGTTGATCTTGAATACATTAAACTCTATCTATGCGTTTAGATTTAATTTTAAAGCTGTTGCAAGTGTTTAAGGTGTTTATTTTATGTTATTTTTTAGCAGTTTACGACCGTGTTTTTTAAATTCAGTATTTTCTCAATAGGCTCAATTAACAAATGAATATAAAAAAGGAATGTTAATGTCAGAACTTGAAAAGTTTGATTTGCAAATGGTGAAAGCCGTTCTTGAGCCATATAGCCATAAAATAGAATTAACAGAAAATGAAGTGTTATTTGTAAAGTCGTTTAAAAATTCTATTATCAACCAAACTAATTTATTTCAATTAGAGGAAAATAAGACCTATTTATCCATTAAAAATATAGATGAACAAGCAGCTTTTGAAATTTTAAGTAAATTGATTCAAGAATCGATGGACAGAGAATTGTATAAAGATGCAGTTACTCTAATAACTTTAAGACTTCGAATTGAGCTTTCTATTTATGACGAATTACATCCCTCTATACTAATTAGTTTAATGAAGTTAGCCGAGTGCTTAGCTTTGTCTGATGACACAGCTAAGGCTAAACCTTTGTATATGGTTTGCATCTTTATTACCGTTGAACGACAAGGAGAAAAGCACTCAAGCTTGTTACCAATACTGAAGTATTTAGCCTTTTGTTATGAGCAAGAGAAAAATTATGAAAGTGCTCTCATTTACAATAAATCTGGTTATGAGTTATCAAAAAGTATCAATGGTGAAACAGATGTAGAAACAACAGTATTTCAATACCACTTGGCACATTGTTATGAGAAATCTAATCATTTTAATAAAGCGTTACCTATTTATTTAAAGTGCTACGATAATCAAGTGAAACTATTCGGAGAAGATTCTCGAAAGGTCATTGAAACAGCCTTTTCTATAGGGTTTTGCTATTTAGCGAATGATGATCCTTATAATGCCCTACCATTTATTAAAAGTTCTTATAATTACTATTTAAATGCTTGCGAAGGAGAAGGGCATGCAAAATTGTGTCGAGAGTTTTTATATCTTTGTTATTACAGTTCTGGAGACATAGAGAATGCCCTTTATCTGTGCCAATTGGAATATAAAGATACTAAAGAACTCTATGGTGATTCGTGTGTTGAAGTCCTAGATACTTTAAATAAATTAGCCCATATTTATTTGGAACTAAACGATATGGCGAATGCACAGTTGTTTTGTCAAAAAAATTACGATGTTCACCGAAAGGTATTAGGTGAAAGCCATAAGCGTACTATTTCTAGTTTAGCTTTTCTATCAAATTATTATAGCCAATCAAATCAACCTAAGCTGGCATTAACATATCGTCAAAAGGTGTATGAATTGGCGAATAAGGTCTTAGGCTCTGATGACAAGGCTACCCTTACCTATATCAATAATTTAGCTAGCTCTTACCATGACATTGGAGATAATGATAGTGCTCTAAAGTACGCACAAATAAGTTATAGTGAGCATGCAAGGTTGTTGGGCGAAGAGCATAAACAAACTCGTTTCTCTTCAAATGTATTGGCTGCCAAATACATAGATAATGATCAAGCGGAAAATGCCCTTCCTATTTTACAAGAATGCTATTTACAAGATATTCCTTTAATAGATAAAGGCCATAGAGATGGTTTATCCAATATTTATACATTAGCCCGTTGTCATAAAGAGCTAGGCAACACCAAAGAGTACATATATTTTACTAAATTAAATTATGATAAACACGTTGCTATTTTAGGTAACGAACACCCGAAAACAGTTGAGGCTAGGAGCTATTTAGCAGAATGCTTTGCAAGTATAGGTTCTTTTAATGAAGCTATTTTACATTTGGAGATGTGCTTCCAGTTCAATAAGAAAAACTTAGGTGATAATCATATTACTACGCTATTTTCCTTACAAGCAATTGCGAGTATACATGCTAAAAATGGTGATAAAGCTCGGGCGTTGAAAATATATCGGAAATGTTTCGATAATATGCGTTTTACTTTAGGAGAAAAGCACCCTAGCACACTCAGTTGCTTGTCATGTATGGCCACATGTAGCTTATTTCTAGATAACCTTACTGAATCATTTACAAATATTCGCTATGTTTATAAAAATAAATTTAAAATTCATGGGAAGTATCATTCCTCTACATTGTCTTCTTTACATGATCTAGCAATGTGGTATCTGAGAGCAAAAAAATACAGGGAAGCAGAGTCCATATTAAGAAAAGTTTATTTGCGTAGAATAAATATATCTCACTCGTTACATCCCGATGTTATCTCTTGTTTGAATGATTTAGTCGCTCTGTTTATCAAAACCGATCCTAAAAGTGCTATTCCTTCATTATTAGAGCTAATTGGTCTTTTATTGTTAACTAAAGGAAGAGATTATGATTGGTTTAAACAAGTATCTGATGTCTTTACTTATACAAAAGTACTTACTGATAGGTTTCTAATTGATACCAAACCTTTTTGTTTACATGAGTTGAGTCAAGTTATCCAAGAGGAGATTGATTTTGCTGAAAATGAACAGAGAGAACGTTTTAAACAGAAGTTTGTTAAGGTACATAGTATATGGTTAGGGATAGCCATTAAACACTCTCCAGAGGATATACCAAGCATTCTAGCTGCTATGCTAGGTCGAGACTTAGCAGCATTGATGTTAACGGAGCTTGAAGTAAGGGAGGCTGAATTCTCAGATGATGACCTCCTTAAACAATACTTAGTTGTAATACGCAAATTAAGAATGCTAAAGCTTGATTTGCGGCTTATTTATTGCGAAAAAAGTGGCTTGGATGATCTAGATTGTGATAGTTCTCGAAGCTTTGTTGATCGAAATACGGTTGAGACATTGACCGTTGAAGAATATAAGCATGGAAATATTTATCGTGATGAGATTTTTCAACATAAAATAGCTGAACTTGAAGAGTTAATGGCTCAAAAGTCAGAGTTAGAACTAAATAGCGATTTTTTGTTTTCACGTCAACATTTGTGCGTCACACCTAAAAAGTTAACCGAGCATTGCAATAGTAATGAAGTTGTTGTCTTATTGTTTGATGTTCAAGAATTGAATGATGAAGAAAATAATCAAGCAACAACCCAGGTATATGCTTGCGCTATCCATAATGGATATGTTGTTTATTCTGCACCATTAAATTTTAATAAGGTTTATAACTATGTAGATGCATATATAAAGTATCATGATAATCTGTATCTAGGGCAGCGAGGAGGGCTAAGGGGCTTTTACTCATCTTCTAAAGCAGAGCAAGAGGGCACAGTAAACAAAAAAACATTTAGTAAACCACTAAATCATTTTGTTATCTTTAATAACGAAGTTATTAGAGCAGTAGAAGCTCCTAAAAAGTGTTTCAATGATATTTTAAAGTTCTCCACGGGTATTGCTGCTAATGATGACCACTTCGCTAAAGGTGAATATGTTTCACTTTCAGGTGTAGTGCCAATTGATACTCCTTCATTGATGAACGCTGAGCTTAGCGCTCTTGACGTGCATATTAAAAAGCATTTTTGGCAACCATTACAAATATTGTTGCCGCAAGTTAATCAATGGCACGTGATTAGTCATAGTACTAAGTTGCATAGCTTACCTCTTCACAACACAGCGCCAGAGAGACATCAAGTAAACAGTTACCCAGGTATCTTATTTTTTTACCAACGTCATCATCATGACGATCTATCGCCAGAGCGTTCAATGAAACCCACTGGTATTGCTATTCACCACGATGATGCGATTGGTACTCAGCGGCCAATTCCGTTCGTACATGCAGAAACAAGTATTATTAATGCACTTACGCAAAGTGAGTCTATAACTAGCGCTCATGCAACACAACAACTGTGGCAACAAGAAGCAGCAAAAACCTATGATAACTGGCATTTTAGCTGTCATGGGCAAGTGAATAACCAATCACCCGCACAAACTTTATTAGTGCTGGATGCTAAAGAAAACCAAACCTTAGGTATGTCACAATTATTGGGTAGCCAACAACGCCCAAGAGTTGTTGTGCTCAGTGCGTGTGTTGTTGGGCAAGTACATCACATGGAAGGAGAGCCTATTGGGGTAAATGCAGGGTTTCAGCTGAGAGGGAGTGACTATGTTATTGCGCCTACTCAGCCGGTCTCTGATTTTTATATGCCATTGTTTATGGCGTTATTTTATCAAGCGTGGAATAAACTCAAAAAGCCAGATGAGGCATTGATTGCAGCTAAGCGTCAATTAACTACAGGGGATTGGGATAACAAAGCACATATCGAAAAATTACTGCGAGAAGCTTATATTCCTGTTCTCACACAGCAACTTCAACAAGCGTTGATTCAAAGGAAGCCGAGACAAAAAGTAATACCTATTACATTGGGATGGTTTTTACCTGATACGTTACAGACTAAATTTAATAACATGTCGTCAAAAGATTGGTCTGAGCTTAGTAAAGAAAGTGCCGCTAAAGAAATAAGCCAAGAAATCATAAGCTACCTTATTAACCAGCGAGCTAATCTGCCGGAGCATGAAGTGAGGCACTTGTGTACTTGGGTTAAAGGTTTTGGGCAGGTGCGTTGATATAATCTAATTGATGAGCCCATAAGTTATTTATGGGCTCATCATCAATATGTTATAGAGTAATTAGCTCATTGGTTGCATGCCAAGAGCCTGACGCTTTAACTTGTGTGATTTTCACTAATAAATTTTCACCTTTGACTGTGTAAGTGGCTTTCAGCCGCTGTGCATGACCACTAAAAGGCATAGATAACAACTTATCTTCTAACGCTAGTTGTTTTATCTTTGGCCAATACATTAATACCCTAGTCGCGCTATTTGGCAGTCTTCCATTCCAAATTTTAGCCGCTTCATTTGTGACAACACGTACCATACCTACCGGTAACTCATATGTTCCATGGGCTACTACTCTTAGGTTATTATTAATTAGTCCTACAACCTTATTATTACCGCCACGAGTTAGTACAATTTTACCGCCATTATTAATTACCCATTTAAAATATGCATTTGGGTTAGTTGTACTGGCCTCTAAGACAGGGAGAGTGTCTTTGCTCCCTAATGTTGAAGATGTTTTGGTTAGAGTACCTCGCAGTATTTTTTTCGGTTTACTTGCAGGTTCTTTTATTGCCAAGTTTTCTTTAGGCTGAATAATAGGATTTTGGGCTGTCTGAACAATTGGGGTGACTGTTGGTAATAACAACTTATAAAAAAGTAGTATTGCCAAAACACTCATAGATATAACGGATAATTTATTTTTAAAAATTTTCATTTTATGACCCTTTAATAATTGAAAGTAGTAATGATTCAAGTAGTAAGCAGGACTATTTTTTTAGGGGGAATGGGCTTAGCGCGAGTTCGAAATTAATAACCTTAAGTCACAACAAAATAAGGTTATTAATTTCACAGGGTTTTAGTCAATTTAGCTATTGTTTTTAATGGGTATATAAACAGGCTCTATGACGGTGGGTAGCGTTATTTTCCATAGGGCTGAAACAACAGCCCTAAACTCTCTCAAGTGTGAGTGATTAAGTAAATTAGCAGAAAACTCTGGCGCTGCATCTGGGCGTTGGCTATTTAAGTCAGGCAGTAATATTGTTGGCATATCTTTTAAGAACGGAGCTATACCAATCCCGTTATCTGTAAAACCAAACAACCCCGTTTCACATAAACTCAATGCCTTGGATTTAGGCATTGTTTTTAACTCAGAAGTATCAATAAAGTGAGAAAGATTTAACAATAAAGATTGCCAACAAGGAAGCAACTTGTAGGGTTCCAGCTGCATTACAATGGCACCTGTCTGAGCGTCCATTATTAAATGGTTCTCGTCAAGCGAGAATTTATAACACAACTTCCATTCAAGGTTATGTTGCTGTTGTTTTGATTTTGCAAACCAACTAAAAGGCTGGCTAAGAGTGTTTATGTAGTGTTGGGCATATTTAGCTTTTACAAAGTCAATACCATAAGTATTCTCAATTGGGTTAGTGTTCTTTATTACCGGTTTGCAAGCCGCTGCGTATAGTTTGCTTTCTGCTTTAGCCAAATTATCAATTTCACAATGTGGGATCTGTACTAAATGCTCTTGTTCACCAATTTGAATAATGGCTTCACCAATTTTATCTGGCAAGATTTTATTCTTTAATTCGTTATGATCTTTTACTGCTGATCTAAAAAAGACTTTTGTGGCGCAATTACGACTGATATAAGTAGGAATATCGGATAACACTTGAGTGATATAAGTGCCGAAAAGCTTGAATTTTCTCGCTTGTTCAAACAATACAGAAAGTAACTGTTTGGCTTCTTTTACTGTTGTTGCCTCTTCAATCCAGATCCTAATTGAGTTGAAGTTATCTTTACCAAAACGATAAAACTGTTGCCTTTGGTGATGAAAAAGTTGTGCTGTGGTAAAAATTACAAACGCTGCGCGACTTCTTGGGTCTTGATAAGCAGAAAGATCAAATACGGTTAAATTATTGCTCAAGTATGTTTCAATGTCTTGACCATCAGAACGCAATAACAAGATAAATGGATATATTTGTGATTTTGTGTTGTGATCTTCTATTTTCTCAAGTTTCTTCCGTAACTCTAAATTAGACCACTGCTCGGCTAACCCTTGGCCGATAATATCTCTGATCAATGATATTTGAATATTGCCCATCTGCGGTGCTGATGATTTAATTGAATCTAATATACTTTCTCGCTGTAAGTCCAATGGTTGTCCTTCAACAGCCCTTAGTACTTGGAATGGAAAGCCTACTTCAGCAATGTCTATAAACTGACTTTTGTAATTATTATCTGCGATAGCACTACAAAATGCTGGGTATTCGCCATGCATGTCAAAGATAATGTTATTGTCAGTACATTGTGCTGTTTTTTGTTGTACAACCCAGTGCTTTAGCGTATTACTTTTGGTTTCACCTGAGCTACCTGCAAATAACATATGTTGGTTGGGTACTATGTCACTACTCCAGTATATGTCCTCACCAGTACGAGATTTACCAATATTAATTACATTTTTATTTGTTGTATTAGAGCTGGATGGATTTAAAGCAACTAAAGGCATTTTATCATCGATGTCTGCTCTTTGAATTGAAAATGGAAGTGATTCAGACATTAGTAACATAACTGAAACTTCTTCAACATATTCTTCAATATATCGGTAAGGGATACGGCAAATTCCAGGACCTTCTTCTGATTGATTAGCCCACTCCTCTCCCCAACTATTTAGTACAATTATATAACCGCCACCTGGGTATGAATCATCTTGGCAATAACCAACAGCAGTCATAGCGTGATAACCAATAAGCTTCTCATCAGGTAGAGGGCAATTAACTTCTCCATATGTTCGGGTATATGCATTATTAAAGCTGGAATAAAGAGGTAGTCCGATGGGAATAGGTCGAGGTGATAGCTCTACATGGCCCGAAATAAGTGACTTTATGATAGGTAGGGCAAGTGATGGCTCATGAGAATAATAGCCTAAGTTAAATTTATACTTTTTAGCTGATTGAAGTATAAACTCACTTGGGAGAACTTGGTGGTCATCATCGTGTTCTTCCCATGGTTCATAAGGCATTAAACTATCAGGGCAAATGCCCCAATTTTTGATTGCTTTTAGTGCGTAATAAGCACAACTACCAGCTTCACTGCTACCCATTTCATGATGGATTAACTTATTATAGAATTTTTTAGAAAACTTAACTTCGTTACCTGAAATAACTTGGGCAGTAACCCCGTGCGCCATAGCTTCGCAAGTAGGATATATTTTCTGATCTTCTACCCCAAATGCCAAGGTATCATTTTTTACGTCAGCCTTAGGTGGGCATGATGATGTGTCAGGCCAATAGGTAATAGGTCGTTGGTCCTGTATCGATTCATTAGACTTTTTACACAACCCTAAAGAATATGATTCTGCTTTGGTTGCTGAAAAAAGCACCTGTTGTTTTAATTTATAGGAGGAAACAATTGCTTCTAAACTATCAATATCAATTTTCAATAATTCAGATAGTTTCTTATTGTTTTCACCATTGTCTGTATATGCAGCCAAGTGTTGCATATTTCGAAAGCCGTGCTCAGATATTAATAATGCTTGCAAGGTATCAAATTTAGAGAATTCGTTCTTGTTGCATTGACTCATAACATCTCTCCTTGTGGCATAAAACCTGTGCTGATTGGTTCTTCAATGTTTTCATCACTTTGTTGAAAAAGCATGCCTAATACATCTAGCAAAATATTAAAACCTTCACGATTAACACCGAGTAAATTAGAAATGGTCATATCTAACTCTCGATGACAAAGTAGTGCAATGAAGTGCTCAGGGCTACTTATTCCATACGCAGTTAGAGATTCAATTTGTTGTCTTGATAACAGCGCATTTAAATTTGCTGTTATCTCTTTATCAGCATTCAAGTAGAAAGGGTTTAAATTGTTGTCAGTCATAACTCACCTATTTGTGTGAAGGATTCAATCAATAGGTAAGCACTGATTTTTTAGGGGGAATGGCTTTAATAAAGCTTTACGTTGACTAAACAAGACCGTTTTTTGTTTAAAAAGGAGAGTTCCCCTAATTAAAATATGCCGACTTACTAGTCAGTAAAAATTGTTTTGCTATTAAATAGACTATTAAGGAAAAATCATGAAATCAATTATTCGTAAATGCCTCTCTTCTAATTCTAAAATTGGGTTTAATGTAAGTCGTGTATGTTCTGCTTTATCATCGGCTTTTGAAATTAAAAAATATCAAATTCGATTACGTCTTCTTATAAATAAATATAATAATTCTTTGTTATTTTCTGATGTAGGCAAACAGATTAATAGCAGGGGGGAGTTATCTCGTTCAAACTGGTTAGGCTATGGTAGCTGTAAAGATTTTTGTGTGGCACTGTTACCTCAGTATTCATTAAACAGAAATAAAACAGGCTTAAGTTTAACATCCTTTAATAAATTTATGATTGGAAGGCAAAAACAGTACGGTTATAGAGGCGATGCTAATAAGTTTGTTAATGGTTATCCGCAATGGTTAAATTCACTTATGGTTTTCGCTTTAGTAACTCCAAACAGTGCAACAGCTTCAACACCCACATTAACGCGAAAGGCAGTAAATAAGCAGTATAGTGAATTTAACATTGCTAATAATAGTGTTTATGATACTTGTTTCATACCTGAGCAAGTAAAGAAGGTTGAAACACCTGAAATTAAGAAGGTAGTGAAGCGTACTGTATATCCTCCTTACCAGGGTGATAAGTTGCGTATTAGTCGACATGCAAGAATACGCATAGCTAGTTTATACCCAGGATCTGAAAATGAAATTTTACATTATTGTAAAAAAAGCTTTATAAAGCTTAATGACTTTGTTGGTAATAGTGAGTTTAGCTATATCATCCCAAAACATGATTTAAAGCTTATTATTCGTAATAAAATGCTAATTGCCGTAGCAACGAATAAATTTGAAATGGCTTAAACAAATAACACAATATGTAGTTGGTGCTTTAGGCAGGAATCAGCGCAATGTCTAAAGCACCATTTATTAAGCATTTTTAAAACACTTTTTTAGATTTATATCAGTAAATTTATAAACAATAGAGATTTATTTTGATGAAACTCTCATGCTTTAGTTGTTGGCCGCACTTAACGTTGATACGTTTTTCATTGGTGCAATTAGGACTAGTTTGCAGAGGGAAGTATAAGGTGAACAATATTATATTTAGGTATTGCATAAAATTAAAAGAACAGTTTTTACATATTTAATATAAGGTTTAGCTCAAAAATTGGTAAAAAGTGTTCACTTTTTTTTGTGCCACAATCAGGTTTAGTACGTATTTTCAGCTGTGTGGTTTAAATCGAAACTACATGAATCAAATCCTACTGGCATTCTTCTCTGCGCAGTAGACGCCAAGTTCCAGTTGATTCAAAGACGAAACAGAAAACATGCCCCTCTTACTATTCAATAATCCCCCTTAAAAAATTTTCTTTACCTATTCCACGACAATACAGTCATTTATTTAAATAAGTAG
>NZ_JBBEVD010000040.1:0-2390 GCF_037414265.1 Pseudoalteromonas sp. C12FD-1 | reverse complement strand
TTGCTACGTTACCCGCTATATCTTGTGTGCTTACATCTACTGTGTAGTCGCCATCTGATAAAAAACGTAGAATAGAGCTATTAAGCTCCCAGTTACCTTGCTCATCTACAGTGGCTGTAGCTGAAAGTAACTCTTCACCATTGCTGTCTTTTAATACAACATCAACGTCTTGCCCAGGCTCAACATCACTAATAGTTCCCGCTATTTTAGCGCTCGCTTGTTCTTGTGCATTAATAAAAGCATCGTTGCCAACATTAACGTTGATTGATGCTTGGGTATCTTTTTCAAAGGTTGCGCTGTTTACAGCTTCATTACCTGCGTTATCAAATATACTAACGCTTGCAGTAATTTCACCATCGGCAAGCTCGCTAATATCACCAGCAGGAACTTGCCAATTACCTTCGCTATCTAGGGTTATATTATTTATTGTTGCCGAAGTACCATTAATATCAGTAAAGGTTACAGTCAGCTGATTTGTAGACTCTACGTCATCAACTTTACCACTTAGTGCAACGGCTTCATCTTCGCCAGCGTTAATGAGCGTATCAGCAAGCTCTAATGTAGTTGTTGCTTGAGTGTCTTTTGTAAATGACGCACTATTAACAGCTTCGTTGCCTGCATTATCAAATACACTAACGCTTGCGATGATTTCACCATCGGCAAGTTCACTAATATCAGCAGCCGCTACAGACCAGTTACCATCAATATCTAGGGTGATATTTTCAATTGCTGTCGTTTTACCGTTTTGATCGGTAAAGGTTACCGTTACATTATTTGTAGATTCTACGTCATCCACTTTTCCGTTAAGTGCTACAGCTTCGTCTTCTGCAGCATTAATTACGTTATCGGCAAGTTCTAATGTCGTACTTGCTTGCGTGTCTTTATTAAAGGTGGTGCTATTTACAGCTTCATTGCCTGCGTTATCAAAAACACTAACACTTACAGTAATTTCGCCATCGGTAAGTGTGCTTATATCACTTGGGGTTATTTCCCAGTTACCGCTGCTGTCTACATCAACCGTAGCTGTAACTAAATTACTACCGTCGGAGAATGTAACGGTTACTTCTCGTGTGGCTTCTATGTCGGTTACTGTGCCGCTTATAATTACATTGCTTTGCTCAGCTGCATTCACTACACCATCGTTTTCAGCGACCACTATTGTGGTGCTGGCTAACTTATCGTGCTCAGCAACATCGCTACTTGTAGCTGTATTACCCGCAACATCGGTTACTGTAGCTGTTGCTGTTAATGTTCCATCATTTAGCGATGACACATCAGCATTTGTGATAGTGTAAGCGCCGTTAATTACTTCAGCAGTAAATGTTTCAGTATTTGTGCCATCGCTCACAACTACTGAAACAATTTGACCATTTTCAATGTTAGATACATCACCTGTGATGCTAACGACTGTATTTTCTGAATTGCCATTAATAACGCCATCATCAGTGTCGTCGATATTTACAGTTACACTTGCGAGCTGATCTAGAATAACACTATCGTTTGCTGTCGCAGTATTGCCCGCTAAGTCTAAAACAGTGGCCGTAGCTGTAATTGTGCCGTTATTCAAGCTCGATATATCTACATTTTCAAAACTATACTGACCATCAACTACTGTGCCATTGAGCTCAATATCCGGGTTAACCCCATCCGACACGAGTACGCTAATAGCTTGACCGTTTTCAATATTCTCTACATCACCTGTAATGGTTATTTGCGAGTTTTCGGTACTGCCATTAATTACGCCATCGTCTGTTTGTGCAATATTTAAAGTTACGCTGCTTAGTGTATCTTTTGTAAAAGTAAGCTCTGAATTTGCAGGGTTCCCAGCTGAATCAGTAACGGCTACAACAGCGTTAATTTGACCTTCGGCTAAATCAGCAATTTGGTCGGTAGTGACTTCCCATGCACCATCATCGCCAACGGCTACTGTTATCACTTTAGACACATTATTGCTGTCGGTAAGCGTTAGTGTAACGTCCTGCCCCTGTTCTACATCAGTTGTGCTACCTGCTATTACAACGCTATTTTGCTCTAAATTATTTATTACTTGATCTGAATCAATTAATGACACGTCGATAGAGGCTATGTTATCTAAATCAACTGTATCTGAAGTTGTTACGGGGTTACCTGCTATATCTGACACGCTAGCTGTGGCAGTAAGTGTGCCATCATTTAAAGCACTTGCATCAATGGGATCTGTGACGTACTCGCCATTTTGTACAAGGGCCGTTGTTTCAACTTGGTTTGTGCCATCGCTGATAATGACCGTCACTGTTTGGCCGTCTTCTACATCGGTTACTGTACCGCGCACAAGGATTGCAGCACTTTCACCGTTGCCATTTATAACGCCGTCGGCTGTTTTATCAATACTGGTTGTAATTGCTGCGGTG
>NZ_JBBEVD010000039.1:0-56290 GCF_037414265.1 Pseudoalteromonas sp. C12FD-1 | reverse complement strand
GAAATAGCTTAATCATTTTACTGAGTTACTGGCAGGTGTATTTTGCTAGACGCTTACGTTCAAACTAAACTCTAAGAGCTTATTAGATTTATCGTAAAACAAAAAAAGCCCAGCAGTGCTGGGCTTAAGGTCACTTTAGGAGTAGTTAATTAAATGACACTGTAATGATGTTAGAACATACATTTTCAGTTACACATAATTGGTAATCGTACGATGGTAATGTAGCACCACGTACGTAGTCGCGGTAACGACCGTTGTCTGATGTAGTATCAACCAGCTCACCGTATATAAAATATTTTTGCTTAAACCGACATTAAATGTATCCAATTAGCATAATTACTTAGCCATAGGTAATAAAACCGATATATAACGCTGAGCCCAATTTGCCAATTCTACACGGTTGCGCGAATTGGTTTTTTTAAAGGCACTGTACAAATGCGTTTTAACGGTGTGGTCACTTATATTAAGCTTATCGGCAATAGCGTTATTGCTCGCCCCTTGGGCAATTAAATGAATAACCGATTTTTCTCGCTTCGTTAAATGTGCGTAATCGTCTTGCTTAATCTCTATATTATCGCTTAAGTTATTAAATGAAGCTGCAACAGCCAGTAAATCGTTAAATGCTTGAGAAATGACCTTACGAGTAAACCAAAGCTCTCCGGCACTTACCCTTACCAATCCTTTAAAAATATCTTCAGGCTCGTCTGATTTATAAAACACACCATTTATATGATTTAGTAATAAGTTTTTTTCACAAACACTTTCTTTATCTACATTAAAAACAACAATGCTGTATTGCTTAGCTAAGCATATTAGATCTGCTGGAATTAAGTCGTGCCAATTATTATTAGCACCATCAATTAAAAACAAATTATAATGACCGCGTTGCTCTGCTTTAGGCAAAGTATCATCCATTTTGATATTGCCAAAAAGCGCCTGGATAGTTTTTAAAATAGCTGTGTAGCTTTCAGTGTGAAAAGATGATTGGAATGTGGTTTTTACAAAAATGGCCTGCTGCAGTGACATAAATCTCATCCTTGAAATGTTTATGATACGTTAGCTAAATTATATACAATTTACAATGCGATTTTTGTATGAAATATGGCACTACGAATACTCATACTATTTAGAGGAATTTCTTATATTGCATAGTGTTACAAAAATATAATCGTTAAAACCTGTATGAGTTACTGCTCTGATCAGTGAGTTCAAGAAACATGCAAGTATCTTAATTCTACAAATAGCGCTATTCTCATATATTAAATGGCTGCATCAAAACATCACTGGGTTACACCTGTTACTTTACATTCGCTTTGAATTTATTTAATGCCTCTACCGAAAAGCCCCTATCGTAAAAATATAAAATTTTACCTTGGCTATCTATTAAAATAACGCGTGTATTGTTGGGGTTTTGATTACCTGTAAATTTTTGCACAGTTTCACCATCTTCATAAATAGTGATTACCCCACCCCATAACTCTTTTGGAATGCCCTTACGCATACCGCTGTCTATAAATGTACTAAACATTCGCGGAGCCATGCCTGCTATGGTGGGCAGTTCGTAAGTTGGCAATGTAACCCCTGTCATGTCTAAGCCAATTAACCAACGGTCTATGTCAAATTGGCTGTCTTGTTTATAGCCAATGAGTAACAAGGTTTTACCGGTTTTAAAATCACTTGGTATAGTTACGATTTTTTCATCTAGGCTTTGGCCGCTAATGGTTGGAAACTGCTTACCTAAAATTTGCTGGTTTGGGTATTGGGCTGAGCATGCGCTAAGCATTAACACCATAAATGCGCTGGTTATTATTTTAATCATTTTTAAACCTTACACTGTTATAAATACCCTACTGATACGTGCGTGAGGTAAAACACGTTTAAATTGTTTGTAATTTTAAATACGCTTTAAACTCACTAAGCGCCATGGGTTTGGCGTATTTCCAGCCTTGGCCGTAATGTACGCCAGCTTGTTTTAGTATGGCTTCTTGCTCATTTGTTTCTATGCCCTCTGCTACACAGGTGTAATTAAATTTACGTACCAAGGCCATTATATTAGGGATCATCGATGCCTTTAAGCCTTGTGTGGTTATGTCTTGCACAAAGGTGCGGTCAATTTTAAGTTGATGAAAGCTCAAGTTTTGTAGATTTTTTAAGTTAGAATAACCCGTACCAAAATCATCTATCGATAAATTAAAACCCGCCTCAACCAAGCTTTTAAAATGAGTATGGGCAACTGTTGAGTCTAAATATTCGTCTTCTGTTATTTCTAGGCAAATAATAAAGCGCGAATCAGTAAGTGCCGGTATGTCTTTTAAAAGCGCAATGTTGCCTGTTTCTACATCGTAAGGAAAAATATTAATAGAAACTTTAAAGTTACGTGGCAACTCCTCAACGGTAGTTAGCTCATAAAGTACTTTTTCAATCATAGCTTGAGTAAAGCGCCACGTTAAATTTGTTTTTCGGATAATAGGGATAAATTGGTCTGGGAACAAAACCCCGTATTTATCTTCAAAACGGGCCAATGCCTCACAACCAACAACTTTACCTGTTTGCAAACAAATAATAGGTTGGTAGGTCCAATAAAATGAGCCTTTTTTTAGCCCCTTGCGCACGCGCGTAATAGTTGAGCGCCTAGCCGCTAAGCTGTAGTCAATTAATAGCCCACTCGATACACCAGCTAACGAAATTAAAATAAGCGAAATAATCAATAAAAATTGATTATCTGCAAAAAATTGGCTCCACGGTAGTTGCGCTGCTGCGCAGTATCCTGGGTTATCGGTACTGCATTTAATAATTGACTCATAAGGTAAAAATGCATTACTTTTTACCTGCTCATAAACCCCTTTAGAGCCTGCTAGATGAAACATGTTATCGCTGTTTTTATAAAGCACTTCCCACTGAGGAGAAACAATCACTTTGTCGTTAAAGGCCCGCGTATCTACAATTAAATTGTAGCTGCCTTGCCTTACAATGATTACTTCCATTGCTCGACCACTAAACAAAAGCAAATACAACTGCGGTTCGTACCTTACTCTTACAGATTTATTATCGTTAGTGTCAGTGCGGATATAATCAGGTGGGTTATCTTTAATAGCCTTGGCTAATTTACCAGCTCCAGTCGTACACACAAGTTCATCATTTATAAAAAAGCCAATATCTATCACGTATTGTGCATCAAACAATGCGCGGCGCATTTCTATTAGTGTATTGTTGTTACATTGTTTAGCGTTCGAGTTATTAAGGCGGGTTAAAATGCTTCTGCGCTCTGTAGCTGCAGCATCAATGTGTTGAACAATATAATTTGAGTCGCGCGCTAACTGACGGCCTAGTTTTTGTGCAGCAAAATAAAGTAATGTACTAGCACATATCGCAAAAACTACGACACCGCTTATTACAGCAATTAACGACCTACGTTGATATTGTTTCATAACACCTTTTAAAGAAGCAGTGTAAGACAGGTGCAATAATAATTGCATATCTGTGCATAAAAGCAATTAAGCTTGTAAAATAATTAAACCACATTACATTTTTAATTTATTGATTTGGTTGCATTATAATTGCAAAACCACTTGGCTTATCAGCTCGCTTAACTGCTTGTGGCCTTGGGAATTTAAATGTATACCGTCACTCCCTAGAGGGGCTTTAAGTTTTGAAATATCAACATAATTAAGCCCATATTCTTGTGCTATACGTTCAAAGAGTGCGTTTAAAGGCAACAACTTTTGTTCGTAATTTAAATAAATACGACTTAACCCAGGCTGAGGATTAATAAATAAAGGACCAATAATAATTATTTGGGGTAAATCTGCAGGCGAGTAAAACTGCTCAATAGAGCTGATTAACTGTGTAACGCTAGTTGCTATATCTGCAGGTGCTAAGTTAAAACGCTTTTTTAAATCGTTAGTACCAAGTGCTATAACAATAATACTCAGCACATGCTGCTCTAAGTAGGGTTTTAAATAGCGAATCCCATTAAGCTCCCCCGTAAAAGGCGGGTTATTCACTAGCGTACGATTTGGCTGTCCTGCCTCTATTACTTTATATTCAGAGCCAAGCTGCTGATTTAAAAGCATTGTCCAACGAGCACTTTCATCATAGCGCTTACCTGTTTCGGGGTTTAAGCCCCACGTATTAGAATCCCCAAAGCAGAGAATTTTTTTTGTTATTTGTGTCATTAAAATGGATTGAGCGTATAGCCTTGTTGTTGTAACTGAGCGTGCGCGGTCATGGCAGAAAGCGACATGTTTACGCCATCAATTAACTGCGCTGGCGTTACTTTAAAGTGAGTAGCAGATTGCCCGCACACATACACTTTAGTGTTCTTAGCAAGTAGCTGTTCAATTAAGGCTTGGTTTTTATTGTTAGCACTAAAGCGTTTTTTATATTCGCTATTAGCTAACACATCAACACTTGCGCTGCCGTGCACAACTAATGCAAGTTGTATGTTTTCAGGCTTTACACCATGCGCTACATGCATATTAATAAAGCGCGCTAACGAATTTATTGCATGATTTTGCTCGCCTTTTTTAGCGCCATCGGCAACATCAAATGCTATTTTAAATACCGTAGAGCTATTAATTTTATCGTGCTTAGGTACATCATAATAATTACCAAACCCTTTAATTGGTTGCTCATTAGCACTAACAAACGAGCTATAAAGCAGTACTAACCCTAATAAATATTTCATAAAACAATCCTGTGTTTTTAATATGATTACTAAACTACCAGAGACAACCAAAAAAGGCTGCAATTTAAGCAACCTTTTGGGTACTTTTATGGCTGTGGTTAATAAACTGCATACCTAAATAGCTAAAGGTATTTTTAAACTGCTCTATAAAACACGCAGGCGCTTCGGTTGATGACGCATTAGAAAGCACAGAAAAATGCTTACTACGCAGCGTTCGTAACTTTGGTTTTAATGCTTCATCGTCCATGTAGTCGGTTATTCTATCAATAAATAACTTCATTTGTACTGTGGTGCTGTACCAATAAACGGGTGAGGCAAACACCCAGTGGTCATACTTTAAAAGCGCTTCAAATACAGCGTAAAAATCATCACTTTTATAGTTTTTGTTATAACAGTACGGCGCTATTTTATAATCATCTAAGCATATTACCCGCACATTATTTTGCTCAGCAAAGCTGTTGACGTGTGCCTGCGTATTACCATTTTTACGTGCGCTTGAGTAAATAATAACAGTGCTACGCTCAAGTTTTAGTTGCATTTAGTTAGCTCCTTTTTTAATGTTGCAAGAAGCTTAAAACCTCAAGTTATATTGAGGTCAAACGGAAATTTAAAATAATGCCAATACAGCAAAAAAAATTAACTGAAGCCAACCTAACCGTAGGTTATGTCGCCAAGCGCAGCGGCGTAAAAGTATCAACCTTGCACTTTTACGAAACAAAAGGGCTAATACGTAGTTGGCGCAATAGCGGCAATCAACGCCGCTACAAAAAAGATGTACTGCGCCGTATAGCGGTAATAAAAGCCGCACAAGCCATGGGAATAACACTTGATGAAATTAAACTCACTCTGGCCACATTACCTGAGCAGCGCACACCCACACAAGAAGACTGGGCAGCCCTTTCAAAGCAATGGCAAGCACAGCTAGATGAGCGCATAGCGTATATGCAGCGTTTGCGCGACCGCGTTGATGGCTGTATTGGTTGTGGGTGCTTATCAATGAGCAAATGCCCTATTTATAACAAAAACGACCACTTAGGCGAAAACCAAAGTGGTGCTGTGCTGTTAAATTCATCCAGTTAGCATTAAAGGAACATTTATCGGCAAGTCGCATTGATAATTAGCTACAATGTAAGTACTCTATTACGTCTAAAAAGGAAGCAATTATAAGGATATAGTGTTGGAACCTACTAACCAAGCCCCACACAATAACAGCTCTAAAAACCCAGCGACCACACAAAAATTGGCACAGGCCTTAAAAACGGTCGATAACAAAGAGCTCAAAAGTACTGGCTTTTGGCTAAATCAGTTTTTTATGGTGATCTCTACTATTTTTGGCGTGTATTTAGCCGCTCAGAGCGGTTTAGAGCAAGCACTTAAATTTGATAATTTTAGCAAAATGGAAGATAACTATTATTTACGTACATCATTGTTTGATGAAGTAACCGATAATGTTAAAAATGTAAGTGAATATGCCGAACTTTTAGCTAAGAGCCCACCAAAATCTGAAATGGAATATTTTAAGCCAACGCTTGAAAAATACATATGGCAAACAATGCAATACTCGCCAACAACGCTTGAAACCCCCAGCGAACTGTTGACCCAAATACGCCGTTTTTATTCTCGTTCAGAGTTTTTAATTAATGCAGCCGTTAGTAGAAAAACCTCAGCTAAGCATGCTGCAAGTGAGCTTAACAAAATAGCAGAACAACTAAAAACAACGACCCTTCCTCAATTAAAAAATAGTGCCGAACAATTAAAAAAAGAGCTAAAGCAAAACGATATTTCAGTCGGCTCATTAAAGGAGTTAACACATGCCAACTAAACGCTGCCCTCATTGTAAAGATCATCCATTAGAAGTAACCCAATATCAAGGTGAAGAAATTGACATATGCCGAGAATGCGGTGGCTTATGGTTTGAAAAAAACGAAGTTAATAGAATGATCAGCGAAATAAATGAAGGGCCAGAAGGTGATAAATTTGAAACACATTTTGGAGAATCTTTAGGTGTCTCTGAACTTGATTGCCCAGATTGCAGTAAAAGTTTAGAGCGTTTTCATCTTCTTGAGGCCTATCATACCGAAATTGATGTATGTAGACATTGTGATGGCACATGGATTGATAGAGACGAGTTGGAAAGCGTAGAAAAAAGCCCCGAATTAAAAAACAGCTTACGTGAGCTTAATCAAAAAGTAAGTTGGAAAACCTATCTTTTTCAATTTTTAACGCAAATGCCAGTTGAATATAATATAAAACCACAAAAAACACCGTGGGTGACCCGCAGCCTTATTGCTTTAAATACACTCATTTTTGCACTGTATTTTTCAAATCCAAATGCCTTTAATTATGTTATTGATAATTTTGCGATGACACCCGCAGATTTAAGCCAAGGCAAAGAGGTATGGAGTGTTTTAACGTGTGTATTTTTACATGGCTCTATTATGCACTTAGTGGGCAATATGTATTTTTTACACATAGTTGGCGATAACCTAGAAGATGTATTAGGCCATAAGCGCTTTTTAATGTGGTATTTAGTGTGCGGATTACTTGCTTCGTTTGCCAGCTTCATTGTAAGCCCTATGTCGTCGATTCCTGGTGTAGGTGCAAGTGGCGCAATTGCTGGTTTATTTGGTATGTACTTAATGTGGTTTAGGCATGCAAGCCTTACTTTTATGTTTGTAATTTACCAAAAAAAGCTTTCTGCGGTGTGGTTTTTCGCGATTTGGTTAGGGTTTAATATTTTTGGTGCAATAACAGGCCCAGATGGAATTGATTATGGCGCACATATTGGTGGGTTTATAGCAGGCTTAATTATTGGTTACTTACTAAAAAACAAAATTTTAGAGGGAAACCCAATAATTCGTTTGCTTAATCAAAGCGAAGCACAGTTAAAACGTTAACAGTTGCTATAAAGCCACTGATAGATAAGCATTAGTGGCTTTATTAAGCTAACTTAATCCCTAGCGTATACAACGCGTATAAACTGTATGAAATTGGCCAGAGTTTTTTATCGGTATATCGTACGTTATGGCCTCTTTTCCTAGTTCGCATTCAAAGTTATTTAATATATCAGACAGCAGTGCTTGCTCTTCTGTAAACTGTATTGTGGCGTACCACAAAATTGAATTTTCATCTTGTTCGTTACCAATATAAATACTCTGTAGTAACGAGCTATTAAAAAACATACTGGAAGGGTTTGAACTACGTATAGTTTTATTATCAAAATAAAAATCCCCATTGCTATCGCTTACCACTTCATCTATGTAGGTATCTCCATAAATAAGCTCTCGGGTAATTTTAACACCCACCTGTGGCTCCCCATTTTTTAATAACCGACCTTTTATTTGCAGTGATAGTGTTACATCGTGTTTATTAAAAAAGCCAAACATATCTGCGCATCCTTGTATCGGGAATAGTAAAAATAAAATAAGCGTTAAAGTAATACCTGCTAATTTTGAAATAACCATAAAAGTCCTTTTGGCGTTTATACTTTTAGCCTAACAGAAAAAGTAGTGACAGTATGCTCACTGCATTTAAAATAATACACAGCCATAACACCACTATAAAACGACGTTTTTGTGATTTATGTCTAAGCCATTGCTGTGCAATGAGTGCACCGGGCCATCCTCCAAATAATGATAGTAATTGCAACGTACGCTCGCTCGTGCGAGTTACTTTTTTATGCGTTGATTGTTTAGCTTGTCGCTTATCCCATGCGTACATTATAAAAGTGATTAAGCTCAGTGCACTTATATAAACGGGTGCATAAATAGGTATGTAAATAGGCAAGTACTGAGATAGATACGCGAGCCAGATTACAGCTAAAAAAAGCAATGAGAAGGTGATTAATGTTTTCTTTATCAATTCATGATCGCCTATACTAAAAAGAGTTAAAGCAAAATAATAAGAGCCAAATTATGACATATTTTAAAGCGCTATTTTTAGTATTATGTTTATACACCTTTAATAGTTACGCCACTGATACACCCACTAACCTTGACAAAGAACTTGCTGTATTTAAGCCTTATTTAGGCACTTGGCAGGCCGATTTTAAAGTGCCTGAAGGTGCAAAGCCTGTACAAGATGTAGGCCGCTGGGAGCGCGCTTTAAATGGTAAAGCAATTCATACTACACACTCTATAAATGAAGGCGAGTATGGTGGTGAATCGATGATTTTTTACGATAGTAAAAAAGACTCTTTGGTTTTTTACTATTTCACTACCGCAGGGTTTTATACAAAGGGTACCATGAAAGTGCTAAGCCCCACCCAATTTGTGGCCTATGAGGAAGTAACGGGCAGTAAAGAAGGTATCACCAAAGTACGCTCAACCAGTGAATTAAAAAACGATAAATTTGTCGTCTCAACATCTTATTTAAAAAAGGGTGAATGGACTAAGCCTGAGCAACGTACTTATACACGCAGTACAAAAACCGTAAAATTTAAATAACTTTGCATTTAAAACACAAAAAGGCAGCCTAGGCTGCCTTTGTTATTTATTAAGTTGGTATTATTTAGCAAACTTTTTAAATGGTTCGTCAACTGGTGTATCAGCAAGGTGGTTTGTGTAATTGCTCATTACTTTTTGCGATAAGCCAACAATAATTTCTAGTAGTTGCTGTTTACCGTAACCTGCTGCAAAAAACTTCTCAATTTGCTCATCACTAATTACGCCGCGATCACGTGTCATTGCAAGTGTGGTTTCACGTAGTGTTTCAAGTTTTGCATCTGCAAGTGGTGTTTTGTTTACTAGAGCATCAACAATATTTTGGTCAACTTTCATTGAAGCGGCAATTGCGCTGTGCGCTGGTACACAGTAATGACACTCATGCTCAACGTTGATTGTTTGCCATACAACTGTTAGCTCTTCTGCGTTAAACGATGTTTTTTGGAATAAGTCGTGCAGTACTTGGTAGCCTTTAAGCAGTGTAGGTGCTTCTGCCATTACTGCGTGAAGGTTAGGCAACATGCCAAATGCGGCTACTGAATCAGCCATTAGCGGCTTTGATTCTTCAGGTGCGTTGTCTTGAGTATATAACGTAAATTCTGCCATGTTCTGCTCCAATAAATTAATGTGTTTGAGTAACTTCGAGACACATACTATTTGATTTTGAGCGACTGTTCAAGTTAAAATTGAGCATATGTTCAAAATAGTTGAGATGAAGATGGCTAACAAAGTTAAATTTGAACGCGAGAATGTCATTCGCGTTGCAAGCCAGTTATTTTGGGAGAAGGGGTTTACAGCTACTTCAACCCGCGATTTACAAGAAGCAATTAATATGCGCCCAGGCAGTATTTATGCGGCGTTTGGCTCTAAAGAAGGCTTATATAGTGAGTCTTTAAAAGACTACACAGTACAAATGAAAAGCCAAATTGACGGGTTTTTAGCAAGTTCTGACACTGTTATAGGTGGTTTGCGTGCGTTTGTAGAAAACGTAATAATTAAAACAAAAGACTGTAGCCCAAGTGCTATTTGTATGTTGGTAAAAGCAAACTGTGAATTTGCAGAAAAAGATGCCTCATTATATGAGCTGAGTTTAGACCTATCGGCAAAGTTTGAAGCCTACTTAACCACCTTGTTTGCTCAAGCTATTAAAAATAATGAGCTGAGTAGTAATCTTACGGCGCTTGAATATGCGCAGTTTTTTCAGGTGCAATTTACTGGGCTACGTGGCTACTTTAACCGCCCAGGGGTTGAGCAATTAGCGCAGCCAATGATTAATCAAATGTTTGCCTTGATCAAAAAGCTATAACTTTTTGCATTACTCACAACTAAAAAGTCTCAACAAAAAAAGCGGCTAACTCAGTGTGAATTAGCCGCTTTTTTATATCTTACTTTTTTACGTTTTAAGCTTATTAAGCTCGCTATCTTGTTGCGCTACCAATGCATTAAGCGCTTCGCTGCTATCGCCCGCTTGGGTAGATAAATCAGCAAGCTGCGATGCGGCATCAGAAATAAGCGTTAGGTTACGGTTTATCTCTTCGGTTACTAAGCTTTGCTCTTCAGCGGCGGTGGCTATGTGGGTTATTTGATTTGTAATTTCATCCACTTTTACTACCACGCTATGCAGTGCTTCAAACGCAACTGAGGTTTCGTTAACTGCATTTTCAGCACGAATAACACCGTTTTCAATGACGGTAGATGCATTTCCTACCTCTGATAATAAGCTATCTATAAGTTGGCTAATATCATCGGTAGATGAACGGGTTTTAGAGGCAAGTGCACGTACTTCATCAGCAACTACCGCAAAGCCTCGACCATGCTCGCCAGCGCGAGCAGCTTCAATAGCAGCATTAAGTGCAAGTAAGTTTGTTTGCTCTGAAATCGTTCTGATCACATCTAAAATTTGTGTAATGTCTTTACTACGCGAAGCCACTTTTTCAACCGCTTGGTTAGCTTCTTTTATTTCTTCAGACATGGTTTTAACTTGGCTCATAGCCGACGATAAGCTCGACTCACTGCTTACTACTAAACCATTTATTTCATCCGCTTGTTGAGCTGATTGCTCAGAGGCTCTTGCAACTTCAAGTGCAGTAGCGCTCATTTCGTTCATGGCGGTTACCACGCTTTCAATTTCTTGAAATTGTGATTGCACGTTGTGCTTGGTATCAATAGCAATATGCTGCGCTATTTCGCCTTGATGCTTAGTTTGCGATGAAACATCTTTTAGCTCTGCAATTAAGCCTCGTAACTTAGTTAAAAAGGCATTAAATCCACCAGCAAGTGCAATAAGTTCTGCATGCGTATCAACATGGAGTGTATGAGTTAAGTCACCTTCTGAGCTGGCAAGGTTATCTACACGCTGTTGAATTTGCTCAAGTGGCGCGACCACAGTGCCTACTACTATTTTCATAATAATAAAAGCGATTAGCGCTATTACAGCTCCTGTAATTAAGATCATTACACCTAAGTAGCTTGCTGTATCTTCCATTCCTTTAGCTAGAGCATCAGGCCCTTCAAGCGCTAAATTAGTAGGTACTTCAATAAGTAAAGACCACTGAGTATTAGCAAGTTTAATATTTATAGGATAATTAACTAAATACTCTGACGACATTTTAAAAATGCCTTTTTGACCTTTGAATCTTTCGGCTTCTTTAAAAGTAGCGGCACTAACAGCCTCTTTAAATGGGCGCCCTAATTTAGATTTATAATGGCTACTGCCCACCACTAAGCCTATGTCGCTTAAAAGCGTTACTTTTGCTTGCCCGTTATATAACTCGCTAGACAATTGCTCGGTCATTGCTTGAAAGGTAGGTAGGGTTAAATCAGCACCTGCTAAACCTAAAAACTGACCCGATTTTATTATTGGCACAGTTAACGAGGTCAACATTACTGAATCACCCGATGGGATTTCGTATAAGTAAGGTTCCATAATACACGGCTTTAACGTGTCTTTTGCACATAAGTACCAATGCGCTTCGCGAATACCAAACTCGTTTAATGAAGTTATATATTTATCTGCGGCGCTGGCTACTTTTTGCTGCTCAATGGTGCCGTTTTGATCGCGAGTAATATATACCTCTAAAGTGCCATCGCCATTTACTGAGTGTTTATACCCTTGCTTAAAGCTGGAATCTTGCCCATCAAAAGCATTAGGTTCAAATTGCGAATATATAGAAGAAAGCAACGTATTTTGCTCTAACATCGAACGGTTAATGCTCACAACCGTATCGCGGTCTAAATTTTGACTTTGTGCAGCGTCGCCTAATAAAGCGGCTAATGAATAAGGTACGCGATAGGCTTCATTAATAAAGCCTGCTATTTTTTCACCATAAGCGGCTGCATTTGAATTAAGTTTGTGCTCAACCTCGGCAACAATGTACCCTTCTGACTTAACAGCTAAGTCTTTGTTACTTGTTGATAATTGCCACCACAACGTAACCGACAATACTATTACTGTTATTAATATACTTGAGACTGTAAGCCACAGTAATTTTTTTGCTAGCGATAATTCCCGCATTCATTTCACCCTTTAATTTAAACTACGGCTACAGTTTAGTAGATCTGAGAAATGAAGCTATGAATATCGCTAAGAAAATTAAATCTAATACAAACGTTTAGCTTTTATTTTTGGTTAAAAAGGCAGTGGCTATAGAGGCCAAAACAAGCAAAATTACGCTCACCCACAAACACACTACAAAACCATAAACCTGAAACACCCACCCCGAAAGCACGGTGCCCAGTAAACGCCCCATGGCATTGGCCATATAATAAAAGCCAACATCAAGCGATACACCATCGCTTTTAGCAAAGCTGACAATTAAGTAACTATGCACAGATGAATTAACAGCAAATACACCGCCAAAAATAAGTAAACCTATAATCAGCGTGGCATGCACGGCCACATCAAGTTGCATAAAAAGTGCTAATAGTGCTGTTACACCACTTAGCAGCAACACCCATAAATAGGCATGTTTAACGGTATCAACACTTGAGTTACTGGTGCCGGTAATACGCGGCGCTTGCGATTGCACACCACCGTAGCCAATTACCCAAAGTGCCATAAAGCCACTTACCCACCAAAAGTTCCAGTTAAATTGCTGGGCTAAATAAATAGGTAAAGCCACTACAAACCATACGTCACGCGCGGCAAACAAGCATAATCGTGCTGCACTTAGTAAGTTTATTGCACGGGATTTAGAAAATAGCTCTTTAAACTTAGGCTTATTTTTAGCCTTGCCCATGTCGCCTTTTAAAAATACAACGCTAATCATCCACGCAATAGTAAGTAGTATAATAAGTGCTTTTAAAGCCCCGACAAAGCCCAGTACCGTAAGGAGTAACCCGCCTAAAAAGAAGCCCACCCCTTTTAGCGCGTTTTTAGAGCCCGTTAAAATAGCCACCCATTTGTAAAGCTGGCCTTGGCCGCTTTCTCCCTCGGGCACTAAATGTTTAATGGCGCTTTTGGCACTCATTTTGTTTAAATCTTTTGCTATACCACTAAGTGCTTGCGCCGCCATAACATAAGCAACTGTAAGCCATTCACTTGGCGCGCATAGCATGGCAAGCGCCATTATTTGCAGCGCCAAACCAAAGTTCATGGTTTTATTAAGGCCTAAATGAGCCCCTAGCCAACCGCCCACTAAATTGGTGATCACACCAAAAATTTCGTAAAACAAAAACAGCATGGCAATAGCCAGTGCACCATACCCTAACTGATGAAAATGCAGCACTACCAGCATACGTAGTGCGCCATCGGTTAAGGTAAATGCCCAGTAATTACCGGTAATAATTAAATACTGTTTTATTGCTGTAGGTAAATTAGCAAGTTGCTCAAACATGGGTAAAGCCCTTTAAACCTTATAAATGGTTAAACCAAGTCGCTTTTAGCAACTTTAAGCATAAGCTCGGCGGTACGATTAGCGTAGCCCCATTCGTTATCGTACCAAGCGTATAATTTAAGCTGGGTATTATTAATAACCATGGTAGATAGCGCATCAATAATGCTACTACGTGGATCGGTTTTGTAATCAATCGATACCAGCGGTTTTTCTTCGTAACCTAATACACCTGCAAGCTCGTTTTTAGACGCTTGAGCAAACCATTCATTCACCTCAGTTGCTGTTACACCACGCTCAAGCTCAAATACACAGTCGGTAATTGATGCGTTAGTTAAAGGTACGCGCACGGCATGCCCATTTAACTTACCTTTAAGCTCAGGGAATATATGCGTAATGGCTGTTGCGCTACCGGTTGTGGTGGGTATTAAACTAGTACCGCACGAACGAGCACGACGTAAGTCTTTATGTGGCGCATCAATAATAGTTTGGGTATTGGTAATATCGTGAATAGTGGTCATTGAGCCGTGCTTAATGCCTACTTTTTCTTGTAGTACTTTTACAATTGGCGCTAAACAGTTAGTAGTACACGAAGCCGCTGTAACAATTTTGTGCTCATCTGGGTTATATAAATCATCGTTAACACCCATAACCACATTTAAAATGCCGTCTTCTTTTACTGGTGCGGTAACTACAACGCGCTTAACACCTTGTGCTAAATATTGATTTAACAGCTCAGTGGTTTTCATTTTACCGCTGGCTTCTATTACTACATCGCAATCAGACCAATCGGTATCGTTAATGGTTTTGTTATTAGTAACGGCAATAGTGTGTTTACCCACACTAAAGCTATTCTCGTTTGCTGTAACGCTGTGCGCTAAACGCCCGTGTACTGAGTCAAACTCTAATAAGTGGGCATGTGTTTTAGCATCGCCTGCAACATCGTTTACTTTAATAAATTCTACTTCTGGCCACTCAAGTGCTGCGCGCAGTGTTAAACGTCCCATACGGCCAAAGCCGTTAATACCTACTTTAATTGTCATAATAAATACCTTTAGTAAAGTTATATCAATTTGCTTAATTAACAGCAGCTTGCTGCACGCTCAGGGCGATTACCCATTGCATTGAGTCGATTTAAATCGTCGTTATAAAACGCAGAATTTTCATCTTTGGTTTGTGTTAGTACACTAAGAGCCCACTCTGGCAGGGCTTTATTAATGCTGTAGTACACCCATTGATTTTGCTTACGGTCGCTCAATAAGCCACATTGCCTAAGCTGTGCTAAGTGGCGCGACACTTTAGGTTGGCTAAGTTCAAGTGCAGCAACAAGCTCACACACACATAGCTCTTGCTCATGGCTAATTAATAACATGGCTTTTAAGCGCGTATCGTCGGCTAAGCATTTGTAAAATTGAAGTGGGTTGAGTTGTTCCATAGCATCCTCGTTTAGTTAATGTGCATACAATAAAACAAAACGAGAATATATGAAATAGTGAATATACGATTTTCCGTATATTTTTTAGAGGAGTTTAATTAATATGAACTTTGCTAAATTTCAGCGCACAAAAAAGCCCAGTGGCAAAACCACTGGGCTGTTAAAGCGTTAACTAATTAGTAAATTAAATAACCGAAAGCGCTACTTCAATGTTACCGCGAGTAGCGTTTGAGTATGGGCATACTTGGTGTGCTTTATTTACCAGCTCTTGCGCTGCTGTTTTATCCATATCACCGAGTGATACAGCTAATTTAACTGCAATACCAAAACCACCTTCAATCGCGCCAATAGAGACTTCAGAATTAATGTGTGTATCACTTGGTAGCGCAATTTTTTCGCTACCGGCTACAAATTTTAGTGCGCCAATAAAACACGCTGCATAACCTGCTGCAAATAATTGCTCTGGGTTTGTGCCTTGTCCGTCGTCGCCACCTAGCCCTTTTGGGGTTGATAGTTTTACATCTAAACGGCCATCGTCAGATTTAGCTACACCTTCACGGCCACCGGTTGCAGTTGCTTTTGCTGTGTAGGCAACGTTTTGTAATACATTCATAGTGAACTCCAAAGTTTATCAATTAATTTATTTTGCATGCAAAATAATAGTGCAGATAAATAGTAATTGCAAATACTTTGCATGCAAATTAAAATGTTTTTTTGAGTTTAAAGTATTAACGCGTTGGGAGTTGGGTATGTCGTTTGAGCAATTAAAATTAAAAAATCAGCTGTGTCATAGGCTATATATGGCATCAAATAGCATTGCTCGCGCTTACCGTGAGCCTTTGGCTGCACTTAACTTAACGTATCCGCAGTATGTAGTGATGATGGCGCTTTGGGAGCAAGACCAAATCACCATCGCGCAGCTAATAGATAAAACCGCTATTGATGGCGGCGCTATGACCCAAATACTCAAAAAAATGACCGAAAAGTCTCTGCTGGCTGTTATTAAAGACGAACACGATAAGCGTAAACGCCTAATTCAGCTTACCCAAAGTGGACAAGCCCTTAAAAACGAAGCCGCTGATATTCCAAAAAATATATTATGTAAGTTTGAAAGTGTAGACCCTACGCAAGCTAAACAGCTTATGCAGCTGCTTGATTTAGTGGTAAACGATTTAAATACTAAAAGTGACGATGAGTTAGCCAACTAACGCGGTTATTTTTTGTTGAATAAACGCCCTAAATGCCGTGATCACCGGGGTCATTTGGCGCCGGTCGGCGTACATCATATAAAGCGGTAGTGGATCGCTTTGCCACTGTGGGCATAAATGAACGAGCTCCCCGCTTGCTAAATTATCAATTACATCCAAGTACGACTTATACGCAATGCCTTTGCCCTCTAGCGCCCAGCGTCTAACCATTTCGCCATCGTTTACTATGTGTTGGCAATTTAGCTGCACTTTTTGCACCGCGCCATTTTTATAAAATCGCCACTCTTTAAACACCTCACCAAAGCGCATAAACGTAATAGTGGTGTGCTGCGTTAAGTTAAGGGGGTGTGTAAGCAATCCATTTTTTGCTACATACTCAGCAGAGGCCACTAAAATACGCGCATTATTTAAAAAAAGTGGCGCTGCAATTAACTGCGAATCTTTTGGTACACCAAAGCGCAGTGCAATATCAATTGATTGGCTGTAAATGTCGCTTACTTCGTCACTTAAGTGCAGTTTAAGTTTTACATGCGGGTATTGCGCTAAAAACTCATTAAGCCATTCACTTAGTTTATTACGCCCTAAATCGCACGGGGCCGATACCTGTAGCGTTCCTGTTACTTCGCCTACTACAGTTTGCACTGCGGCTACACCTTGTTGAATAAGCGAAAGTGAATCTTTGGCGTAACTTAAAAACTGCTCCCCTGCCACACTTAAGCGTAAGCTGCGGGTAGAGCGAATAAACAGCACGTTTCCTAAATCTTTTTCTAGGCGCTTAATAGCTGCACTTACCGCCGCTGGGGTTTGCGCGTTTTGCCGTGCGGCTTCAGAAATACTGGCGCAACTGGCTACATCTATAAAAGTTTGAATATCGTTAAATGATCGCATATTTTCAATTAAAATTTGAAAGTGCTTTAGTTTTTCATGTCTTTTTCTATTTTTCAACTGAGCTATAGTGCTTAAATATAAAAAGTGCTTAAAGGTTAAAAGCACTTACACGTTAAAAACACTTGGTTAAAAACATCAGGAACGCACATGAAAGCATTTGGCTATACCAAAAACTCAAAAACGCTTACAGCAAGCTCAATACAGGCTATTGAGCTTGATACTCCAACCGCCAGCGGGCACGACCTACTTATTGAAGTAAAGGCTATTTCGGTAAATCCTGTAGATACAAAAATACGTGCCAATGTAGCGCCAGAGCAAGGCTACAAAGTATTAGGTTGGGACGGCGTAGGCATTGTAAAAGCCGTTGGCGAGTCGGTTTCGTTATTTAATGTGGGGGATCGCGTATTTTACGCCGGCGATTTATCGCGCCAAGGCAGTAATGCGCAATTTCAATTAGTTGATGAACGTATTGTAGGCCTTGCGCCTAAAACATTAACCGACGCACAAGCCGCAGCGCTGCCGCTAACCAGTATTACCGCCTACGAAATGCTGTTTGACCGCCTGCAAGTGCCTAAAAATAAGCATAATACTCAGCAATCTATTTTAGTTATTGGCGCCGCAGGTGGTGTTGGCTCTATTTTAGTACAGCTTGCCAAGCAGCTTACGGGGCTAAACGTAGTAGGTACTGCATCACGCGAGCAAAGCGTAACCTGGCTTAAAGAGTTAGGTGCCGATCATGTGCTCGATCATTCTAAAAACTTAAATGAGCAGCGCAAAGAAATGGGGTTAGCTGAGTTTGATTACGTTATTGGCTTAACCCATACCGACCAATACCAAGACCAAATAGTGGAGTGTATAAAACCCCAAGGTAAATTTGCGCTAATAGACGACCCTACATCGTTCGATATTTTAAAATTTAAGCGTAAGTGTATATCGGTGCATTGGGAGTTTATGTTTACCCGCTCGCTATTTGCTACCGCCGATATAACAGCGCAGCACACCTTACTTAATGAAATTAGTGAGCTGATAGACGCAGGTACACTTAAAACCACGCTTGGGCAAAATTTAGGCCCAATAAACGCCGCTAATTTATATAAAGCGCACCAAATTTTAGAATCGCACACATCACGCGGTAAACTTGTTTTAGAAGGCTTTTAAACATGATCGAGATTAAAAAATTACTTTTAGTTGCAGCCTGCAGCACCACGTTTTTAACCAGCAGTGTGTTTGCTAATACCGCTAATCAAAATGCTGATTTAAAAACAGTAGCCACATTCGACGCGCAACACCCACCGGGTAACATTGCTATTACGCCATCGGGTCGTAAGTTTTTATCGGTACATGGTTTTTACGGCCAAAAGCAAAAAATTATGGAGCTATTAAGCGATGGCACCACCAAACCCTACCCTAATGAAGAATGGGCATACGCGTATAAAAACGGCAAAGGGTTTTACGATGTGCTTGGCATAAATGTATCAGCCGATGGCGTATTATGGATGCTTGATACATCAGGCCCTGATCATGCTGGGCGTTTAGTCGGTTGGGATACCAATAAAGAGCAGCTGCATAAAATAATTTATTTAGCTAAACCCACCATTACCGACACCTCGTTTTTAAACGATTTAGTCATCGATAATAAACACGGTGTTGTATACATTGCCGACACCGCACAAGGCAGCCAAGCCGGTATTATTACCGTAAATTTAAAAACTGGTGAGGCGCGCAGAGTATTACAAAATAGCCCATACACCACAGCCGAAAACATCGATATGGTCATTGAAGGGCGCACCATGAAACTAGGCGGCCAACCAGCTCGTTTAGGCGTAAACCCCATCACGCTCGACCCAAGCGAACAGTGGCTTTACTTTGGCTCTATGTCTGGCACGTCGGTTTACCGTATTGCCACCAGCGACATTAACAATAAAAGCCTGAGTGCAAGCACCCTTGAGAGTAAAGTAACGCGTTACGGCACTAAACCCATTTCCGACGGTATTATTGTTGATGGCGGCGGCAATGTGTATGTTACCGACATAACCAATGACGCAATTGGCGTAGTAAAACCAAGTGGTAAATACCAGGTATTATTTAAAGACGAGCGCTTAAGCTGGCCTGATGGCTTTAGTTATGGCGCCGATCATAAAATATATTTTACCGTAGATGAGCTACATCGCTCGCCAGTATTAAATAACGGTAAAAATGCCAGCCAAGGGAAATTTAGTGTGCTGTCGTTCGACCCGCTAGTAAAGGGTAAAGTAGGGCGCTAATTTCCGCGTATAAAACATAAGCCACGCACCTGCTGCGTGGCTTTTTGGTGCAATTTTTAAGCCCTTGAGCCCCAAAGTAGTGCTAAACGCTAAAAAGTTATTTTTAATGTTTTAATAAATTACTGATTTATATTCATAAAATATTCAATTAACAGTTGGCATAATTCTTCCAAAGTACAAATGTGTTCAGTGAAACTTTCAAGGAAAATACCATGGCTAACCTATACCACACCCTTTACCTACTCTGGCGTTTAGACATTAGCGTATGGCAGGTAAACGATCCGAGCAATACCCATACTACGTGCGACAAAGAGCGAGTTTACAGCCGATAAATTTAGTATTTATAGGCTTTGCAAGCACAGCCATTGCGTTGTATTGTTAAGTAACTAAAAACAATATGATTGGAACGTGTATGCACGCCTTAGAAGTAAATTTTGATGGCTTAGTTGGCCCTACTCACAACTATGCGGGTTTATCGTATGGTAACGTTGCCTCGTTAAATAATGCGGCAAGTTTTTCAAACCCTCAAGAAGCTGTGTTACAGGGCCTTGAAAAAATGAAAGCCATGCACGACAAAGGCCTAACACAAGGTGTGTTTGCGCCCCACGCACGCCCCGATTTAAACGTACTACGTCGCCTAGGTTTTACCGGCAACGACTCGCAAGTTATTCATAAAGCATTTAAAGCAGACCCTATTTTATTGCGCGCGTGTTATTCGGCCTCTGCAATGTGGACCGCCAATGCCGCTACTGTTTCACCTTCGCCAGATACCCTCGATGGCAAAGTACATTTTACCTCAGCTAATTTAAACAATAAGTTTCATCGCTCGCTAGAGCCTGCTACCACTACCCGCTTACTAAAAGCCATGTTTAATAACGATAGCTACTTTGCACACCACACGCATTTACCCGATCAGGGCTTTTTTGGCGACGAAGGCGCGGCTAACCATACCCGCCTTTGCGACAGCCACGGCGAGCAAGGCCTAGAAATGTTTGTATTTGGCGCAAGTGCCTTTAACAACCAACTACCAAAACCGGCTAAGTTTCCTGCCAGGCAAACTCTTGAAGCCTCAGAAGCCATTTGCCGATTACATAATTTAAAAGAATCGAGCCAAATTTTACTGCAGCAAAATCCAGATGTTATAGACCAAGGCGTGTTTCATAACGATGTAATTGCAGTAGGTAACGCAAACGTACTGCTTTGCCACCAGCAAGCATTTTTAAACCAACAAGATGCCCTGCAAGAAATTCGCGATGCCTACACCGGCAGCAAACAGCTATACATAATTGAAGTACCTACCGATAAAGTAAGCATTAGCGATGCAGTAAGCAGTTACTTATTTAATAGCCAATTAGTAAGCCTAGATGATGGCTCAATGCTATTAGTAGCGCCACAAGAGTGCCAACGTAATAGCGCAGTAAACGCCTACATTGAAGAAATGATTTTAGCCGATAACCCAGTAAACCAAGTGCAGTTTTTTGACCTGCGCCAAAGTATGCAAAATGGTGGCGGACCTGCCTGCCTGCGTTTACGTGTAGCCCTTAACGAGCAAGAACTTGCTGCAGTAAACCCTGAGGTTATTTTAACTGATACTAAATACACCCAACTTTGTGACTGGGCAAAACGCAACTACCGCGATAGATTAGGCGCCAGCGACTTTGCCGATTCAGCCTTATTAACCGAAAGCTACCAAGCACTGGATGAACTAACCCAACTGCTTAACTTAGGCTCAGTGTACGATTTTCAATTAGAAGGTTAATACTCGTCAGCAAAAAGCTGATACAAAAATAGCGAGCCAAGGCTCGCTATATTTATTTGTGCTTATGCTAATAGAGTTTAAAAGTTTTTTATACCAATTCGCTTAATTAAGAGATCTATTTTGAGGCTGGAAAAACGTGTTGATAACTAGGCAAAAAATTCGTTATTTAGTTGTTCTAAATGAGAATTTTTTAACGCAGGTAGCGACACGTTTAGCCCCGCAAAATGATTAAGTATTATTGCGGATTGGTATTAACCGTTATTTACCGTTATTGCCGATGCCATCGACTCAGATATATGCAGCGTTCGCTGCGGGAAAGGAATGCTCAGCCCCGCACCTTCTATGGCTTCTTTAACGCGTTTATTTAAATCCCACACGGTTTGCCAGTAATCGCCATTTACAGCCCATGCACGTAATTGTATGTTCACCGCGCTTTCGCCTATTGAGGTAACCATTACTTTAGGTGCTGGCTCTGCAAGTAATCGGCTTTCTGATTCGGCGATTTCTTTAAGTACATTTAAGCCTACATCAATAGAGTCGGCGTACGAAATTCCCACTACTATATCCATGCGCCTTTTACCGTTGCGGGTAAAGTTTTTAATGTTGCCGCCCCACACTTTACCGTTAGGCGATGCGATATAAAGGCCGTCGGTGGTTTTAAAAATGGTCGTAAATAAGTTTATTTCGTTCACAGTGCCAAGTGTGCCGCTCGCATCTACAAAGTCGCCTATTTTAAATGGCCTAAGTATGAGTAGCATAATGCCAGCGGCAATATTACTTAAGGTGTTTTTAAGCGCCAAACCAATAGCTAAACCCGCCGCGCCCATTAGCGCTATTAAGCTTGCCGTATTAACACCAAAAATATCTAAAATAAACAGCCCAGCAATTATGTAAACTAAATACCCCGCAATGCTCGATAGAAGCGGCAAAAGTGTTTCGTCTACCTTTTTTAATGGCGACTTAGAGTTTTTAATCGCTTTTTTAACCGAGCGCGCAATAAGTGCACTCGCAACTAAAATAGCCAACGCTAACACCACTTTGTAACCCAAAGTGATAATGGTTTCTGAATGGCTTTGCCAAAACACAATAAGTTTGTCTTTCATACATATTCCAAAAAATGGGCTGACACTCAGCACAATTTAACAAGGAGCAAAGCTAAATACGCTAACCCCACAAATTAACCTTAATGGCTAAAAAACGGCGCGAGTATATAGCTATAAATCAGTTATACCTATTGTTTTTGTATTAAATTAAAGCATTAAATAAAAGCTATGTTCCTCTAACGTTACTATTCAATTTAGGTTAACCCTACACTGTTAGTGTTAGTACAAAAGTTACTGTAAATACTGTCCTCATTTTGAATATGAAAACATAGGAGAAATAATCATGGCGAAAGAAAAAGTAGTTCTAATTACAGGTGCTTCAAGTGGTATAGGTGAAGCAACTGCTAAAACACTGGTTAATAACGGCCACAAAGTAATACTTACAGCCAGAAGCGAAGACAAATTAACTAAATTAGTACAATCATTAGGTGAAGATAACGCACTGAGTGTACCCGCAGATGCCACCGACTTTACCGAGCTTGAAAACGTAGTAACAAAAGGGCTCGAAAAATTTGGCCGACTAGATGCCGCATTTGCCAATGCAGGTATGGGCGTTTCAACCGCAGGCACCGAAAAAGGCGACCCTGATGAATGGTCAGCCATGATAGACATAAACATTAAAGCCCTGCTGTGGACGGCAAAAGCAACACTGCCACATTTGCGCCAAAACAAAGGGCATTTTATATTAACCAGCTCAGCCGCTGGCCGTAAGCCTATTAAAGGCTCTATTTATGGCGCAACTAAATGGTTTGCTTACGGGTTTGGCCAAAACTTAGCTGAAGAAATGAGCGAGTGGAACGGCCGCTGTACCACCATAGCCCCTGGCATGGTAAACACCCCATTTTTTGATGAAGCAAAACCCGACAAACTCGACCCGCAAGATGTAGCCGATGCGGTATTGTTTGCAATAGAAGCAAATCAGCGCAACAGCGTACGCGAGATTTATTTAATGCCCACTAACTAACATTGATTGGTTGAGTTTGAGCTGTCAGGTTTAGTGCCAATGGTGTTAAACCTGACGGTTGTTAACTTTAAATACCGCCTAGGTAGAAGAAAGAGTTTAGAATAGATGTTTAGCTTATTTATATCCCAAAAAAGCTGACTTTTACGCATACAGCTCAATCACTTTTGACAAATAACTTTTTGAAGAGCTCTTCTGATCTTAAAAGGCCTTCCTCAGTTAAAACAACCGACTTTGTTTTACCAACGGGATCGTGAATATAACCTTTTTCATAAAGCCGATCGGTAATACTCCAATCTATTTGTTTCCAAGCCCTACCAAACTTATCATGCAAAGTAAGGTAAAATAGCGCTAAGCTGCTTCATCAATTTTATTTTCATCTATTTCCACTGCGATCTCCATTATTCACATTGATACTAACACCCAAGTAGGGGCATTACACGTGAGCTAACATACGTAACGAAGTGACGGGAGCCGACCACAAATACGGGTGAGGGGCATTATCTCGCTTACTTTGTTAACTACTAGTAATGGTAACGACACGAAATAACTGTAATTGCTGTATCATCCACGGCATATACTAAACGATTGGTATCATCTATTCTGCGAGACCAAAAGCCTGAAAGGTTTTCTTTAAGGGGTTCCGGTTTTCCAATCCCATCAAAAGGAGAGCGCTTAACATCGGTTATTAGCTTATTGATACGCTTCAAGGTTTTCTTATCTTGAGTCTGCCAGTAGACGTAACTATTCCAAGCTTCATCAGTCCATGATAATAACCTGTTACTCATCAATCAGTTCTCGCGTGGTTGTTTTACCCGCTTTAAACTGTGCAATTGAACGGTTTAAGTGTTCAACGTTCGCTGGAGAGCGAAGTAAATGAACAGTTTCCATAAGGCTGTTATAGTAATCTAATGACATTACAACCGCATCTTCAGTGTCACGACGAGTGATGACTGTCGTATCTGCATCATTAATTACATTATCCAAAACGGCTTTTAGACTATTTCGGGCTTCGGTAAAAGAGACTATTCTCATTTTGCACCTCACTTGTACATTATATAAGCCAAGTTTAGCTGGAAAAACATTACATGTACAGGATGCTGTGCATTACTTTGCCGTGGTAGCAAATTTCTATATAAGGCGCAAAGACATACGAGCTAAAATATTTGATGAACGAGCAAAAACCAACTGTTTTTTGTCCGCTTAAGCAACTTGTATGGGTTACAAAACATCTTGTTTGATTGAGTGTGCTTTGAGTTCCTTAGATATTGAATTTCGATCCATTTTTTCAGGTAATAAGAATGTAATTTCACTATCATCAGTAAACTTAAAAACGATGCCTTTAAAAATAAACCTGTATGAAGAGATCAGTTCCCAAGGTATCAAAGTAATGTTATCCGCTTTAATTCTAACAAGGCCTTTGGGGCCTGAGTCAATTTTAACTGGTGACAGCCAAGTAATCGTATACAAGACCCAAGCTAAAATGAAACCTCCCACAGGCGCAATCCAAATAATTTTAGTTACGTGATGGATAAAGTCATCTTTAGTCAGCAGACTTATTGCGGCCAAAAAAACAAAAAACAGCGTCCATAATAAGCAACTAATTAACAGCCCCTTTGAAATGAGGCTGTATTTCTCTTGATTTTGGATTGATTTAATCCAAGGTTCAGTCCATTTCATTGCCTAATTTTAACCCTAACAATTTAGTCTACGACATTTGTCGCTTTACAAACCGAAAAATGTCCCTATATTACAGTGATTTTATCCTAGCTATAAAATAAACACATGTAAACAGATAGTTAGCTTCGACTTTCCTTTCCTAAATGCAGCAAAACCCCAAAATGGTGGAGATCAACAATGTCAGACAAATCGCTGTTTAGTTATACTGGCTGCTTAATTAAGAGGTTTTATTTTAAATACCTGAGTTTAAACCAGTAACGCATACACCCTATAACCCGTAAACTTGTAACCTGTTATTGCTTATAAAATTAGTTAAGAATCACAATCTACTTCTATTGAATCCTCAGTATTTTTACTTCATATTGGGGCGTGTTGACCTTTGCGGATTGAAATTTGTTCAATCTAGGGGTGATTAAATCGCGGCGCGAGGTTTGTAACCTAGTGGGCTCGATAACTGCTCCTGCGTTATTCTAATGACTTACATCCATGTAAGAATAAGTAAAAACCGAGCAACAAAGAGTTAATCGTCCCTAGAAAGAACCCATAGGGCAGCGCATGTTTGGCATTTATGCTACGTTATCGCCTATTTATGGGGAGTAACCACACTACATAGGCTCTGCCTTGCCTAAAAACCAAACACACTGCTGCAAATTCAACCATCAAAGATAAACACGCCCTAACTCTTTTCTTCAATTATGAGGCTGTTATGTCACTTTTAAAATTTAGCCAAGCACTTATATTTACCCTTGCGAGTACCGTGTCGCTTACAAGCCATGCGGCGCTTGATAAAAACGAGCGTGAAATAGTAAAACAGGTCGATAAAAATATTCCTCAAGCGCTTAAAGAAATAGAACAAGCGGTAAATATTAATAGCGGCTCACTTAATATTGAAGGTGTAAAAAAGGTAGGCGCACTTGCAAGTGAGCAACTAAAAGCGATTGGTTTTAAGGTTGAGTGGTTAGATGGCAGCGCGTTTAACCGTGCAGGGCATGTATTAGCAACCCATGAGAGTAATGATCCCGATGCAATAAAAATACTGATGATCGGCCATCTTGATACGGTGTTTGCCAAACACGATAACTTTACTACCTACAAACAAATTGATGAACACACAGCGAGCGGCCCAGGTGTAGCCGATATGAAAGGCGGCAACACTATTATAATTACCGCACTTAAAAGCTTACAAGCCCTTAATTTACTTGAAAACGTAAGCATAAAAGTACTGCTTACCGGCGATGAAGAAAGCAGCGGTCGCCCGCTTAGTTTATCTAAAAAGGCTATTGTTGATGGCGCAATTTGGGCTGACGTAGCGCTAGGTTTTGAGAACGGCGATAACAATATTAAAACCGCGATGGCAGCGCGCCGTGGTTATACCGGCTGGACGCTAAACGTAACGGCCAATGCTGCACATTCATCGCAAATATTTAGTGACAGTGTGGGCTATGGGGCTATTTATGAGGCGTCGCGTATTTTAAATGACTTTAGAGAGCAACTTGCCACGCAACCTAATTTAACCTTTAACCCTGGGCTTATTGTGGGTGGCACTGATGCACAGTACGACAGTGCTAACTCATCAGCCTCAGCGTTTGGTAAAAGTAATGTAATTGCACAAACCGTGCATGTAGCGGGTGATTTACGGGCGCTTTCGCCAAAGCAGGTAGAGGGCGCTAAAAAAGTGATGCAGCAAATAGTGGCTAAAAGTTTAAATGGCAGCCAAGCTGAGCTTATTTTTGAAGACGGCTACCCACCAATGGGGCTCACCGAAGGTAATAAAAAGCTGCTTGCACTGTATAGCCAAGCAAGCCAAGACTTAGGTTATAACAAAGTGGTGGCTGCAAACCCACGTAATGCCGGGGCTGCTGATATTTCGTTTGCTGCAAACCATGTTGATATGGCGCTTGATGGCCTTGGCCTAATGGGCAGTGGCGCGCACACTAAAAACGAAACCGCCGATTTAACCAGCCTAAATAAAAACACCGCTAAAACAGCGCTGCTTATATACAGATTAGGCCAGTTATAAACGCAGGCTTAGCCTTTATGGGTTAATAGGCTCTAACCGTTTGTTCGCTACTTGCAATGCAAATTTGCGTAGCGTTTTAAGTTGCGGGCTTTCGGTTTGCCAATAGTGCCAATACAAAGGTGTATCAATATAATATTCTGGGAATAAATCGACTAACTCTCCTTTTGTTAACGAATCTCCTAGCTGTAATGTAGGTAATAACCCATAGCCTAAGCCTGCGATCATGGCTTGTTTAAATCCCTCTGATGAAGGGTATATATGGGTAAACAGTGGTGTTGAGCCGTTAATGTCGTTTAAAAACTGATTCTGTAGCTTATCAAGGTCGCTATACACTAAACACGGTAAGTGCGCTAACTGCGAAAGGTCGTTGATTTTATGCTGCTTTATAAATTCAGGACTCGCAATGGCTTTATAGCGTATAGCGCCAAGTGGGCTAACAAGCCCGCCATTTACAGGCTCGGGTGATGAGCTAATACACACCATAACCTCGCCGTCTTTCATTCTTTTATGGGCGACTGATTGATCTTCACTAATTACTTCAAAGCGTAGTTTGCACGTAAGCTCACTATCAAGCACAGCGAGTGCTTCGGGCAACCAGGTGGCAAGCGAATCCGCATTAGCAGCTAGCCTTACGCTAAGTGGTGTATTTAAATCAGTATGCTCGTTAAGCGCTCCCACATTAAGGGCTACTTCTAGCTGTAATACTTGCTGTAAATGATTAAGTAAGCGCTTGCCTAATGCTGTTGGCAATGGTGGCTGGGTTCTTATTAATACAGGCTCACCTAGTTTAGCTTCTAGCTGATGAATACGCCGGCTCACTGCCGATTGGGTAATAAATAATTTTTTAGATGCCTTTTCAAATCCGCCTTCACTTATTACGGCGCTAAGCGCATTGAGTAACTGATAATCAATCATGAGTTTTACGCATATAACAATAAATATATTCATTGGATTTGTAACAGAATACTCCCTACCCTGCAAGGCATTGAATAGCAGGTTTTATTTATTTGGATTTAAAGTATGTCGTTTTTGTCGGGTGTGATGCTGGGGCTGAGTTTAATTATTGCCATTGGGGCGCAAAACATTTGGATTTTAAGCCAATGTATGGCGGGCGCTAACCGTTTTGTATTAGCTGTAGTTTGCATAATTTGTGACGCCACATTAATTATTGTAGGGGTATTTGCAGCTAATGAGTTAAAGCTATGGTTGCCGGGGTTATTACCGTGGTTAACGTGGGGCGGTATTGCTATGTTACTTTATTTAGCATTTGGCTCTGCACGCAGTGCAATTAAAGGCACATCGGGGTTAAAAGTAACTCAAGTAATAAAAGTGAGCTGGTGGAAAACAGCCCTTGCGGCCTTTGCAATAAGTTTACTAAATCCACATGTTTATTTAGATACCGTATTACTGCTTGGCAGTATTGGCGCACTACAACCAGAGCCTATGCACTTTGCTATTGGCGCTTGCGTTGCCTCTGTTATTTGGTTTAGCAGCTTAGTATTGTTTGCGCCAAAGTTAAAAAAGGTTTTAAGCTCCCCGTTTAGATGGCGCGTATTTGATAGCTGCATTGCGGTTATTTTATGTTTTGTAGCGTTTCAGTTATATAACGTGCCCAGCCAATAAGCCAAAACAGCGGTAATTATGTATTTAACTACCGCTGTTGTTAGCCGTTTATTATCGACTAAGACATTATTTTATATAGAAGCTCTCGCACTGTGGCGGGTTCAAACGGCTTATCACAAATGGCATCAACTCCCGCTTGCGCAATATTAGCCAAATGGGTTTCGTTTGCCTCTGAGCTCACCATTAAAATTGGAATATGCGAGTAAGCATTAGAGCCACGCACTGTTTCGGTTAGTTCGCGCCCATCCATTTCCGGCATGTTGTAATCGGTAACGATTAAGTCGAACGACTGCTCGTTAAGGTGCGTTATGGCTTCTTTACCGTTTTCGGCTTCTACTGGCGCAGGAATACCCATGCCAGCAAGTACGCGTATTATGTGTTTACGCGCAAAGCGGCTGTCGTCAACCACGAGCACACGTAGTAGTGTTACATCAAAATGATCAAGCTCTACTTCTTCTTCGCTTATAATATCGAGCGTTGCTTTTAGTGCGCGGGTAATGGCTTTTGCGCTAAAAGGTTTAGGTAAAATAGCCAGTACACCCGATTGGCGTAATTGCTCAAGATACTTTTTATTACGTTCGCTCGATATAAGCATAAAGGGTTGATGCTCAGTGGCTGGGTTTGATCTTATTTTTTGCAACAATGAGTCGGCAGTGCCGTCAGATAAATACATAGAGCTTATTACTAGGTCTGGGTGATAACTTGCTAATAAGCTAAGCGCTTGTGTTTGTGTAGATGCAGTTTCAACTTGTTTTACACCGCTTTCTAAAAGCGATTTTATTATTATTTTTTGCTGAACCTCCGAGGGCTCTACAAGTAAAATTGACAAGTTAGCTATTGCAGTTAAGTCGCTCATTTAGATCTCTTTAGTATTGTTGTAATCAGGATAATAATATCATTGTTGGCTCGTTAGTATTATAAAAAGAGATTGTAATATTTAAGAAAACATTAGCAATCTCTTTAAAATATAGCACTTTCTAATTAGATTGAATGTATTCTAGTGCATTCATTTTTTTGAACGTTACATTACTGTGCATTATATGAACAGGGTTAGGGTCAACAACCTCAACAGGTATATCGTAATTACGAGCTATTTCTAATGCCATTTGAGTGATATTGACGCTAAATGAAGTGCCCATAAATACCATTTTATCGGCATTGAGCATACGCTGCTGTGCTTCGGTTATTCTGTAAAGCTCGGTGTAAAATTCATCAAACAACAACACAAAAGGCTTAAACGAATGGTTGAGCTCAGGTATTTGATTTTGAATGTTAAACAGCTCAAACAATGATGCGTGTAAGCGGCTTTCGTCTACGCTATCCCATGGGGTCATTAGCGGTTTAACGGCTTCGCCTTGCTCATGAAATAACGTCATCTGATCGAGCCTGCCATGTATAGCAATATAATTTTTGTTACCCGCTTTGCCATCAAGCCCATCTATATTTTGGGTTATTAAGTTTTTATCGCTAAGCCAATGGTGAACGTCGTTAGGGCCATGGTTACGATACGCTGCAAAGCGGTTGTAATACCAAGCTAAAAACTCGCGCGGATTGTTTTGATACATAGCACGCGTGGCCATTTCCATAGGTGTATAGTTTTTACTGCCTATCGTCCAAAAGCCATCTTCGCCCCTAAAAGTAGGTATACCACTGGCAGCGCTTACCCCTGCTCCGGTAATATAAAGGGTATTCACTGTGTTACCTCATAACCTGTTACATCGCTTATTACTTGCTGTTGGTTGTTCATACCGCCAATACGATACAAAGCCCCGTTGTGCTCAAGTAGCCCGCGGTGATCCATGCTGCCTTTGGCTAAAGGCGGTAAAACTAGCCATTTATTTTGCTCAATATTAAAGCGCCACACATGTTTACTTGCCGGAGCGGGCTTTTTATTGTAACCAATACCGTTGTAATTATAGGGGTTATTAGAGCCGCCAATCATGTAAATATTGTTATTGTAGCTAGCAGCGGCCATACGGTAATGCGACTCCCCCGTTGGGTGAGGCAAAGTACGCCAATCTATTTTTAGTGGATTTTGAGTATCTATTGTGCCTTTTAAACACTGCGCAACACCTGCAAAAGAGCGGCGTGAATTGGGGTTGGCTTGGGTTTTAACGCCATCGCATATAACAATGGTGTTACCACTAATAGCAGCTGCTTGGCCAAATACTGGCTCACCTAAAAAAGGCGACGCCTGTTGCCATGTGTCGGTTTGGGTGTCGTATACTTGTACTAAATTTACGTTACCATCGTTATGCCAACCGCTAATAAGGTATATGTAACGCTCTTTGTAGCTTAGCGCTACGCTGTCATCAACCGGTACAGGCATACTTGCAAGGTGCTTGTATGTATTACTTTTAATATCAAAACGGTACACGTCGGGGCTTGAAATTTCAGTATGGTCGCTATCTACCGTATAACCACCAAAAATATAAGCGTATTCACCTAAGCCAACCGCAGTACTCGCTAAACGTCCTTTTAACGGCAAACTTGAAGGTACACTCGCTTGTTGTTGCCATGCGCTCTCACCTAATTTAAGTGAAAACACCTTGTTGTGTACATCGGTATGTTGTTTGTTTTTACCAAGCCCCATAAAACTTAAAAAATAGCTTTGCTTTTCAACAGTAACCTTGGCGACTGCATTGTTTGCAACGGGTTCAGGTAAAGCAGGAAGGCTTGCTAACGCAATAGAAAAAAGAAGGCTCATAAACAAATAATATAAAAGTGAAGAATACACTTAGGGTAAATTATTTTGCCTGTATGAACCAGCTAACTTGAGGTAATTTATCATATTAATATGCGTATCCCGGTGTGCTGTGTTTTCACTTCAGCTCATGAGGCTTTACAATAATCAGCAACCTTCACCCCTAAAGTAATTTACACGACCCAATCATTAAATTTTGAGACTTTTTTAGTAATTTTTATTTAGAAGATAACAAATTTTAATAATTTAGCGCTAAGTTTAAAACATACTTGCTACTAAGCAATTTATTTTAGTTAACCTAATAAAGTGTACTTTTAGCAATATAAAGTATGCTAATATTTTGTGGTAACAAATGTTTTACAAAAATATATCCTGTTTTTGATTTTTGATCCCTGTGGAGAAACCTAGGTGAAAATACCTAAAAAGTTATTGTGCTTACTGATTATTGGCTCACCAATAATTGCTGCAGAACCATTAAACGACGATGATTTAGACCTTGACGCGTTAATGGAAATGGATGTTCAAGCAACCTCTGCAATGAAACGAGCACAGTCGGCCTTTACTACCGCCTCTTCTATTTATGTGCTCAGCAAAGAGCAAATTACAAGCTCGGGCGCTACCTCTATTCCTGAGGCGTTAAAAATGGTGCCTGGCCTTGCAGTAAGACAACTTGATAACAATCAATGGGCTATTTCTGCTCGCGGTGTTGCTTCACGTTATTCAAGCAAATTATTAGTAATGATAGATGGGCAAAGCCTATATACGCCAAAATTTGCAGCTGTGTACTGGGAGTCGTTACACGTGCCTTTATATGATATTGAGCGCATTGAGGTTATTCGCGGTCAGGGCGGGTTGTTATGGGGTAATAACGCAAATAATGGCGTTATCAATATCATTACTAAAAATAGCTTAGATACACGCAACACTTACGCTAAAGCAATTACAGGTAATCAAATAAATGCCGACATAAGCCTTCGCCATGGTGGTGATATTTCTGATATTGGTAGTTACAGGGGCTACTATAATACTAAAAATACCGCACCTTCTAAAAAAGGCAGCCGCATTAAACCTAATGACTTTACTAAACAGCACGCTGGCGGCTTTAGAGCTGATTTTACGCCAAGCGATGAGTGGTCAATCCTTCTGCAAGGGGATCATACTCACACAGAGCACGGCCAAAACCTGACTGGCGTAGTAGATGCGTCTAACCGCAGTCAGCAGTTTCCAACTATTGCAGATAGGCGCGATACGCGATTAATGACCCGCGTTGAGCATCGCCTTTCAGATAATGCAAACCAAATGCTGCAAATGTCGTGGCTTAAACAACAAGGTGATCAGCCCTTTATAAATGAAGATTTTGAATCGATTGACGTTGATTATCAAATGAACTTTATTACCGGTGAGCTACAGGTAGATTGGGGGCTAAATTATCGCTTTAATGATATTTCTTTCCAAGATAGTATTTTTATTAATAGTGACAGAGACTTCGATAACCTTTATCAATATGGTGCCATGCTACAAGCGCAATACAGTGTGATTCCTGATACGTTAAATCTCATTGTAGGCACCAAAGTAGAGCATAACGATTTAACTGGCTGGGAAAACCAACCCCTTGCCCGCTTGACCTATCAGCCATATGACGACCACCTAGCTTGGGGTTCAATTTCTCGAAGCGTGCGCATTCCTACACTTATTGAATATAATGATAACTTTAGAGTAAATGGCCAAAAAGTCTCAGATGTTGTTGGCATGCAAACGGGTATTGCCGAAATAGATCAATACCATATAGCTACATTTTTAAATGGTAACGATAGCGTAAAAGCCGAAAACTACACCTCGTACGAGATAGGCTACCGTATATCTAAAGCAGACTGGTCTTTAGATGTTTCTGCATTTAATACGCAAGCGGATGATGTTGCCGTAATTAGTTTAAACCCTCACATAGAACAATTTATACCTGCATTAAACCTTTACCTTACAGGGCAAATACCTCAAGCATTTGCAGCGCTTCAAACAACAAGCTTAGACTACGACTTTGTTTCAGTAGGCAAAACCACCACAACCGGCGGTGATTTATTATTTTCGATGCAACTAATGGATAACTTAAGTAGCGAAATAGGCTACAGCTATACAAAAATAGATTACGACTTACCTAATGCAACCCGCCCTTCCATTGGCTACGACTCAGTAAACAGACAATTATTTACTAAACTGAATTACCAATTGAGTGAGCAGCATTCTATTTATGCCACGCTAAGAGCCGAAAACTCAAACACGTACAATACAGATAACTACACCGCAGTAGACCTTACATGGAACTGGAAAATAAACAATAACTGGGCCACTGCCGTATCAGGCAAAAACTTATTTGCAGGCTCACATATAGAATACGGTAATACTCGCGAAACATTTACAGTTCCAAATTACATTGACGAGTGTGTCACGTTTTCAGTTAGTGCAACATTTTAAGAGAACCAATGCTTAAGCTTTTAAATCGATTGCTTTACCTATTTTTTGGCCTTGCGCTTTGTACAAGCGCAAGCGCATTTGCTGTGCAAAAAGAATATGTGCTTAAAGCAGGCTTTTTATATAACTTTGCTCGTTTAGGGCAATGGCAATCTGCACACGAAAACACACCCGACTTTTTAATTTGTAGCCCCGACAGTCAATTTATAGCAATAGCCAATGCCGCCCTAGAAAATAGAAAAGTACATAATCGCCACTTGCACAATAAATATACCCCACTTGAGGCAACTGCACTTGAGGATTGTGATATAGTATTTATTACCGATAATACATACAACCAGTGGTTAAATGCTCACACCACGCTTAATTTAAAAAATACAATGATAGTTGGCGAAACCGATGGCTTTATAGCCGCACAGGGACATATTCGATTTTTTCTTTCAAGTAGTAAAGTGCGTTTTGAAGTTGCCCCAAGCAAGCTTAAAAAAGCAGGCATTACTATGAGCTCAAAAGTGCTGCGCTTAGCACGTGTAGTTGAGGGCTAATAATGAAAAACTACTTCTCACTAAATTCAATGAGTAAAAAGCTGCTGTTTATTTTAATGAGCGTTGCACTTACCTCTACGGCTACCGTGACTGCAGTTTTTAGCGCGTATGAGCTAAAAACCGCAAAACAAGAACAAACACAAAGCCTAAAATCACTCTCGCAAATATTAGCCCCCAATATTAGTACTGCTTTAATATTTTACGATACCGCCGCAATAAAAGAGCTCATTGAGCCGCTATTAATGCGCTCCGACATTGTATCGGTAGAAGTGTTTAACAATTTGAGCCAACAAATAGCAAGCGTAACGTCACCTAAATACAACCAAGAAAGCTCAGCACCGCATACAATAGAAATAAAAACAGCATTAACAATTGACGCTCAACACTACGGTACGCTGATTGTGCGGGCCGACGACAGTGACCTAAACGACAGAGCCGATTTTTATGGCCGGTTTATTATTGTGTTAATGATTTTTAGCTTTATTTTAAGTTTGCTTGTATCGCTAATGCTCAGAAAACGTTTTTTAAACCCCATTTTATATTTAGCACAAACAGCAGAGAAAATTACCTCATCTAACGACTATAGCTTGCGTGCTAAAGAGCTTTCGAAGGACGAAGTGGGTAAGCTAACTAGTTGTTTTAATACCATGCTACAAACTATAGAACAGCGCGATAACCTGCTAGAAAACCAAGTAAAACGAAGAACAACAGAGCTTGAGAATGCCAATGTTCAACTGCATCAATATGCTTATCAAGATGGCTTAACCGACCTACCTAACCGCCGTTATTTTTATGAGCACCTGCAACAGCTTGTAAGCACACCTGAACAAACATTTTCTTTGGTATTTATTGATTTAGATGGCTTTAAAGAAGTAAACGATAGCTTAGGCCACGACTTTGGTGATTTATTACTTCACGAAGTGGCTAAGCGACTTCGCCGATGCTTAAAACAGCAAGACATAGTGGCGCGCTTAGGTGGTGATGAGTTTACCTTAATTCTCAAAGGAATAAGCGATACAACAGCGGTTTCGCACATTGCACACGATGTAATGAAAAGCCTGACCCGAACAATAACCATAAAAAACGAACATGTGCAGGTAACAGCAAGTATTGGCGTGGCGTTTTTTCCGCATGACGGTACATCGGTCGAAACCTTAGTTAAACGAGCTGATCAAGCGATGTATTTATCTAAAAGTAAGGGGCGTAACCGGTTTGAGTTTTTTTCATACGAAATGGAAGAGCTAGCGATTGAAAAACGCCGCCTCATAGAAGAAATACGCACAGGTTTAAATAATAACCAATTTGAACTTTACTACCAGCCAATATGGGATCCGCATTCACACACACTAAAAAAAGCAGAAGCGTTGATCCGTTGGAACCACCCAGAGCGAGGCATTATTGGCCCTGTCGAATTTATCGACATAGCAGAGCAAAATGGCTTGATAAAAGATCTTGGCGAATGGGTTAAGTCGCAAGCTGTTCGCGATGCTGTAGAGTTTAATAAACTAAGCTATACACCGGTGCAAATTAGTGTAAATACCTCACCTTTAGAAATTGATCGCGACGGAATATGGGTTACCCAATGGGTAGAGGCTTGCAAACTTTATAAGCTGCCACCTCATACGATTTTAATTGAGATAACTGAAAACAGCTTAATGGATCCAGATAACGCTATTCAGCACCACTTAAAACGCCTTAACGCGCTTGATATAGATATTGCTATTGATGATTTTGGCGTTGGGTATTCATCGCTTGCATACTTACAGCAATTAGACATTGATATACTTAAAATAGATCAATCTTTTATACAAAATATTGAAGCCAATAGCAGCAGTATAACGCTAATTAAAGCTATAATTACTATGGCGCATAACTTAGGGGTAGAAGTGGTCGCCGAAGGGGTAGAAACACCTACCCAGCAAGCGCAATTAATCGCGTTGGGCTGTGATTACATTCAAGGCTATTTATATTCAAAGCCGCTCTCAAAACAAGATTTTATAAATAGCCATCTGCAAATAAAAGCAACCGTTGAATAAGCTACAACCAGCGCGGTACGGTTTGCTTATATTTTAGGTAGTCATTTTTAAAACGCGTTACTAAATGCGCTTCCTCCACGGCTATTTGTTTATAAAGTGCATATAAGCCCACAGCAAGGCAAATTAAGCTAAATAAGCTCGGTAATGCCAAAAAGAACCCCAACTGAGCAGTTGCCACACCGACATACATAGGATTACGCGAAAAACTGTATAATCCTGTAGTTTTAAGCGTTTGTGGCCCATTTGGGTCTATACCCGAGCGCCAAAGTGACGCCATATGAAAATGAACAACCATACTGAGCACAAAGCCCGAGGTGAGCAATATATTGCCAAACATAACACCTGGCCACCCATTTAAGGTATTAAATAGACCTAAGTAGTTATCAGTGGCGGGAACAAACACACGCAGCACACACACAAACCATATAGCAGTCCTAAAAAACTTAAACGCCATATGATTCCACCAGCTAGTGCAAAACTTAGCGCCTGGAAAAATAACCCCCGCAGGGGTTGAGCGGTTTTTATGAATAATTCTAACGGTGTAAAACCCCGCCACAAACGTATAAAAAAGCGCTAAATACACACGCGTAAATTCAATTAGCGAAACAGAATCATCTATCAACGGTTGGTAGCTCATTAATTTATTTTCTTCATCCTTTTTAATAATTTCATCATAATAGCCATGCTATTCATTAACAAGGTTAGTGTGCTATAAACGTATAGTGGGTTTTTCTTTAAAAACTATAATTTATACCTGCGTAGTAACGCCTGCCAGAGTAACTTGAACTTAATAAACGCGCGTCGGTATCATTGCCTAAACGCGTAACTGTCTCCGATTTAGTTAAATTAATAACAGAGGCAGTTAAACTTAAGCTATCAGATATATTAATGGCGGCATTTACATCAACTTGCTCGTAAGGGTCTTGGTAGACATTTAAACCGCTGTTTAAGCCAAGGACCGTTTCGCCGCGTTTATTGTACGACGCGCGAAGAGTAAAGTACTCGCCTTCGTAATAAGCTGAGGTGTTGTACTGGTATTTAGCACTGCCTATTAATGGTGATTGGCCAAATTCTTCACCATTTACACTTACATCGGCTTTATTGGTTTTGTTATAGGTGTAATTAGCATAAAAACCAAAACCACCTGCAAATGCATGTTGAATAAATACTTCTGCCCCTTTTGATACCGCATCGGTGCCATTGCCCACTGTGCTGTATGGCGCAACGGTAATTATACCGCTCTCTACTATATTTTCTTTGCCTGCAAAATCTTGCTGAGCATCTATTACCAGCGGCACAACAAAGTTATCAACCTTTTTATGAAACAGCGCTAAACCTAATGCCGAGCCCTCGTCGTAATAATATTCAATAGATAAATCGGCCTGTACTGACTCAAAAGGTTTTAAATTTTTATTCCCACCACTGCCACTAAAGCCTGCTAGCTCGTTGAATGCCGCTCTGTCATCTGCCCACTCATTTGATACAAACGTGATACGCTGCTGCGAGCCTAAATCGCTGTAATTTGGTCGCGCCATCACTTTAGCAATAGCGCCTCTAATCACTAAATCGTCGGTGGCATCCCACGCTATATTAAAGCTTGGTAGAATTTGTGTGTCCGTATTTTTTTGTGTAACCAACTGATAGTCTTCTACAAAACGCGCATCACCAGTAACCGGCTCGCCTGTTTCATCATTGGTGTGATCAAGTTGATAAGTATATAAATCGGTAGAAGAGGTTAAGGTTTTAGTTTGTACTACGCGCACACCTAAATTACCCCTTACTTCACTAAACTCAAAATCGCCTTGAATGTAAAACGCTGATATTTTTTCTTCAATATCGTATACAAAGTTATCTTCTATGCGAGTATATGGCATGTAGTTGTCGGTTACTAAACTTCGGTATTTATCCCAATCTATGCTGGGCATTTGGTTTATGTTAAACCCGCCAACTATATTGGTTTGATTAATAAACACATCCTCGGCAAGTGGCATACCGCCATTCCATTGATAGCTATCAAATTGCGTTATACCTTGCTCACTCGCTTCACCTGCAGCAATATCAAAGTTAGGATCTAAAAAAAACGTATTACCGGTCTCGCGGTGTAAATTGGCATGACGATATTTAGCGCCGGTTCTAATTGTTTTTAAAAACCCCCAATCAACATAAAAGTCGATATCGGCCTGATAATAATCCTCTTCGAGTTCACTGCGCACAAAGCTTGAATTTGACGAACCAGCATCACGCCCGCCGCCCAAGCCACTTTGCAGGTTAGCCAATGTGTTGGGATCAATACTCAGCGATACATTATTTTCATTTAAAGACCACGCTGCGCTTTGCGATGCGTTTTGAATAACGGCTTGGTTTTCACCGGCGTTTGAGCTTTTATAAGCGGCTTCCCAACTTTCTTCAGGGCCGCCCTCAGATTGAGTGTTACCAATAACAAACCGCGCTTTAAAGCTATCGCCTTCGTAGGTTAAATTAAAATCTATAGTATCGGAGGTCGACTCTTCTCGTACATAACTGCCACGCATCCACGGAAATTGCATATCGTTTTCAACACCGCTAGCACTGGCATTATATTGCATACCCGTTGCAATAGTGCCTGTTTCATCCAGGTTTACGGCGGTTAAAAAATCAGGATTGAGTGACCACTCAGGAATATCAATCACTGATTCGGTTCTGTCTTGTCCGAGTGTAAAACCAAAGTAGTTAAATCCTAGTTCTAAGCGATTAGTTGGGCGCCATTGTGTACTAAATTGAATACCTTCGCGCTCACGTTTTTCATTAAGCACTGAGCCACGTACAACTTGCGGAAACCACACGCCATCATAACGATTACCACTAGCATCACTTATCGTATCCCAACCATTATTGTTATCAACGGCATTACCATTAACATCAGTAGGTTGACCGCCACCGGTGTAACGCCATACATTTGCATCGGTGCTGCCTGTTAACGTGCGATTAGTACGCTCTTGATAGGTATAACCCACTAATACGCCAAAGGTGTCGTCATCATTTTTCCACGAATATAAGCCATTAAATTGCGGTTCGTACTCTTTTGTCACATCAGCGTAAGTAGATTCAACATTAAATACACCTGAATTGGCTTCCATACTTAAAGGCTTGCGGCTATGCATTAATACTGTGCCGCCTACGCCGCCTTCATCTAAACGTGCTTCTGGCGATTTATACACTTCTACGCTTTCTATCATGGCAGAGGGAAGTAAAGTGTAGTCGAACGAGCGAGCGGGCTCTCCCGCAGAGGAAGCAATAAAATTGCCATTAAGCTGAGTAAATGTAAGCTCAGATGATAAACCACGAATACTAACCGATGATCCCTCTCCCCCATCGCGTTCTATTACAACGCCAGGTACCCGCTGCAACGAATCCGCTACATTTTTATCAGGAAATTTGCCAATATCTTCGGCAGTAATTGCATCTACCACAGAGCCAGACATACGCTTAACATCTAAGTTCTCAGCCATACTTGAGCGTATACCCCGAACTTCAATGACTTCCATATTTTTTTTAAGCTGGGTTTTAGCATTTTGTGAGGCAGCATCATCCGCTAAGCTAAACGAACTTGCAGTAACAACAGATACACAAAATAAAGATTTATACACTTTAGATAAGGAGTAATGACGTAGGCAATTAATCATCTTTGACAGCGATTCCATTTACATTGCTATAGGTTGAGCAAATAAGTGATTCCGTAAACGTATTGAGATACGTAATGGTAAATTGCTGCAAAGTTTACATAGCGAAACTTAATCTATTGTTAACGCATGCCTAATTTTAAGTGAACTGCTAATAATCACGACTAATCAAAGTAAAATTAATAAAAATAACGCACAAAAAAACCGCTTACGCGGCTTTTTAAAACACTTATATAAATAACAACGAGTAATAAGTGCTGCTAATTAGTTATACCAATCCGCATAATTAAGTGATTTATTTTGAGGATGGATAAACGAGTTGATAGCAAGGCAAAAAATTCGCTATTTAGTTGTTCTAAATGAGAGTTTTTTAACGCAGATAGCGACACGTTTAGCCCCTGAAAATGATTAAGTATTAATGCGGGTTGGTATTACTTGAGTTTAATTGGCTAGTAAATTGCCCAACTGCATTCACTACTTTTTGAGCACCATCTTGAATTTCAGCCATAACCTCACCCGACTCTTTAGAAAGCGCTAAACCTTGCTCTGCTTTTTCTTTGCCTTGTTCAATAACGGCTACGGTACTTTGTGTTTGTGACTGATTGCGCTGCACAACCTCCACAATTTCTTCTGTTGCTTTTGATGTTCTTGACGCTAAATGCCTTACTTCGTCAGCAACCACAGCAAAACCACGCCCTTGCTCTCCGGCACGGGCAGCCTCAATGGCAGCATTAAGTGCAAGTAAGTTGGTTTGCTCAGCAATACTACTTATGCTTTGCACTATATTGGCTATTTGTTGAGACTGTTGATCCAACGCCGATATTTCACTCGCCGCTTGCTCCATATTGATAGCCAGCTCGTTCATAACAGAAACAGTTTCTTGTAACACGCTACTACCCCGCTCTGCTGTTTTGTCTGTTTCTGTGGAGGTGCCATAGGCTATTTCGGCTGCTTGTGAAATAGCCATTTCACGGTTTACTTGCTCAGTGATCACTGTGGCAAACTTCATTACCTTATAAAGCTGATCCGCATCATTTGATATAGGGTTATAAGTGGCTTCTAACCATATTACATTGCCATACTTATCTATGCGCTTAAACCTATCGGCAATAAATTGGCCCTGTCTAAGCTTGCTCCAAAAGTGTTGGTATTCGGCCGAATTAGCTTCTTCGGTTTCACAAAACACGCGGTGATGCTGGCCAATTATTTCTGATTCACTGTATCCCATGGCTGACAAAAATTGATCGTTAGCCGTTAATACATGCCCTTCTAAATCAAATTCAATCACAGCCATAGACCGATAAATTGCTTTTATTGTGTCGCTTTGCTCGCGAGAGGTTGTTATTGTTTTAGTAAGCACAGTGCCAAACACCGAAAAATACAATAACTGGTTTTGTTCACCCACCACTGGGTGCACAATTATCCTCAACCACTCTTTATTACCATCTTGGCGAACAAACTCAATTGCTCCACTCCAGTGGCCTTCTTTTTGGAATGCTTTTTCAAGTGCTGTGTATTCAGGTGATAAACGCGATTGATCAGCAATAAAATCGCTTAGCTGGTTATTTGTTAAATTATCTTCGTTATAACCTAATGCGTTTAAAAAGTTATCGTTAGCATGCGAAATGCGCCCATCATAAAGTACATTAAGTACCAACATTTCTTTGTAAAGCCCTTCCCACACTTGCTCTAAAGGGTACAACTGGGCTTTTAAAGCGGCTATTTCGTTTTGCTTACCTTTTGAAAAAAACATTAATTTCCCTACCAAAAAACACTAAATCAAGTTACTTCCAGTATAGGAGGTATTAATGATAACGCGATAATTAATAAGTAGTTTAAGCTACTTTTTTGCTAAATTTGTAAGCATGTGTTCCTTTTTTATATGCTTAGCCTTCACTTTCAACTAGGTTTACATACTTTTGTGCGAGCTGCTCAAGTGACTCCCTATTTAAAGGATCGCTTTTAATGCAGTTAATGGGGCACACTATGACACACGTTGGTTTATCGTAATGCCCCACACACTCTGTGCACTTAGCTGGGTCTATTTGGTAGATTTCTTCTCCCATAAAAATCGCGCAGTTGGGGCACTCATCTACACATACATCGCAATTAATGCACTTGTTATTAATAAATAGGGCCATGCTACCGATTACTCACTTGCTACATTTTTATAGGGATTGCGGGTATCTTGGTGCTCATCTAAATTGCGCATCAATATTGCGTGCTCTAAATTAATGCTCACATCTAATGGAATTTTTACAATATGCCCAGAACCTTTTGCATCACTAATACTTTCGCCCTTTTTGTTTTGCATGTATTCAAGCTCAAAAGTCATATTTCCCTTTGGGGTCATTAGCTCTAAAGAATGCCCAACGCAAAATTTATTTTTTACCTCTACTTCAACTAAACCCTCTGCATGTCGCCCTATTACTTCTCCTACAAATTGCTGCTGAGTAGAGACCGAATGACCGTATTCGTAATTTTGATAATCTTGATGAGCATGGCGTTTTAAAAAGCCTTCGGTGTAGCCTCTATGCGCTAAGTTCTCAAGTGTTTTAAATAAGTGAGTATCGAATGGTTTACCCAAAGCCGCATCATCTATGGCCTTGCGATACACTTGCGCAGTGCGGGCTACGTAATAAAACGATTTAGTCCGCCCTTCTATTTTTAAGCTATGTACGCCCATTTTTGTAAGCTGTTCTACGTATTGCACAGCACGTAAATCTTTTGAGTTCATAATGTAAGTGCCGTGTTCATCCTCAAACGTGGGCATATACTCCCTAGGGCGTCCTTGCTCCTCAAGCATGTAAATATTATTGGTTGGCGCACCTTCGCCAAGCGTTGGTATAACTTGGTTAGGGTCAACTTTGTGCACCATATCGCCCATTTCGTTTTCAGTGCCTGGTTTTACATCATAATCCCAGCGGCAGGCATTAGTGCAGGTTCCCTGATTTGGGTCGCGCTTATTAATATACCCCGAGAGCAAACAGCGCCCAGAATACGCCATACATAACGCGCCATGTACAAACACCTCAAGATCAGTATTTGGGCATAACGTGCGTATTTCTTTTATTTCTTCAAGCGAGAGCTCGCGCGATAAAATAACCCGCTCAATACCTTGTTTTGCCCAAAACTGAACGCTTGCATAATTAACGGCATTTGCTTGCACCGATAAGTGAATAGGCATGGCTGGCCAATTTTCACGTACCAGCATAATTAACCCAGGATCTGACATAATCAGCGCATCGGGTCCCATAGCTATCACCGGTTCTATATCGCGTAAATACGATTTAACCTTTGCGTTATGCGGAGCAATATTAGAAACCACATAAAACTTTTTGTTTTGCGCATGGGCTTCATTAATCCCTATTTTTAATGTTTCTAAATCAAATTCATTATTACGTACCCGTAAGCTATAGCGGGGCTGACCGGCATAAACGGCGTCGGCCCCATACGCAAAGGCGTAACGCATATTTTTTAAACTCCCCGCAGGACATAACAGTTCAGGTATAAAAGAAGTGACAGAAGAAACAGCTGGCATATGCGCTCCATAAGTTCAACCGAGTACACATCGGCTGCATGGTTAGTTAATATTGCAAGCGCGGCATTATAATAAGTTTCTTTTTATCTATTTTGATCAAAATCAAAGTTGTCCATTTTTCAAGAGAGCAGGATAAGTGGCTGCTGTACCAATCGTTAGACCTCATAAAATACCCGTAGGTCTTGTTTAGTAATGGTTGATTTAAGCTAATTTATTAGCCATACTTATTCTTATTACCAACTGTAAACAACAGTATTCGGTAACTATAGGAGAGTTAAAATGTTAATTTCAAAACATAACCCTGAAGAAGAGAAGTGGACTTAAATCCAACATAACGATTAAAAGTAAGAGGCCTAGCCTCTTATTTTGTTTTAAATGGAGCAACTGTAACTGATGGTCAGGCCTTTTTATGTATTTTCATTTGCCCTAGCTTCCTTAATTCTACTGACGTATATATTCACAATACCCGCTCCGATTATAGCTTCTATAATCGCCTCAATAGTTGCGATATTAGGCTTTACGCTTCAAAAACTTATTTCAAGAGAAAAAAACTCTTTAGATTTTGAGGCATCTTACAAGCACAACAAAACAATAGTAGAAGCTTTCCGTGCCACCAAGGAGCTTAGGACAGCAAAAAAGTTACCTATAAGTAAATACATTCAACTTTCAGACGATCTTGACTTATTACTGAACGAGTGGGAAAGTGTAGCAAATGGTATCTTGTCAAAAACTTTTGATGAGAAGCTATTATACCGAGCATACGGCTCAACCATAATAAACATGTATGACTCATTTCAACCCTACATAATATATTCGCAGCAAGAAAATCCAAAGTATTTTCTAATGTTTACTAGATTAGCTATACAATGGAAAGTTAGAAGGTTAAAAGAAAAGTCAATTCAATCAAACTTATTGCACTCAAATTTAAAAGAGCTACATACTGCAGCTACAAATTTGAACCTGGCCTTGAATGAAAGCTACCCTTACAACCCCAGCAAGAAGCAAGCCATAAAAGAGCTACAAAAAAGAGAACAAGAGCTAATTAAAACAATAAAATCTTTGAATTGAAGCTATAAATCCCGCTTTAAGATTCTTACTTAATACCTTAAAAAAGCTTTATTTTAAAGCAGCATTTACCTACACCACAAAACTGCAACCAAACTGGTTTTTAATAAAATTAGGTTTTTTCAATTAAAACGCGTATAATTCGCGCCCGTAAATATTCACACTTTTATTTAAAAATTATTGGAGCATAAAGATGGCTTTAGAGCGTACTTTCTCAATCGTAAAACCTGATGCAGTAGCAAAAAACCACATCGGTGCAATCTACAACCGTTTCGAAACTGCAGGCCTTAAAATCGTTGCAGCTAAAATGGTTCACCTTTCAAAAGAGAAAGCTGAAGGTTTCTACGCAGAGCACAGCGAGCGTCCTTTCTTCGGTGCTTTAGTATCTTTCATGACATCTGGCCCAGTAATGGTTACTGTTCTTGAAGGCGAAAACGCTGTTCTTAAAAACCGCGAAATCATGGGTGCTACTAACCCAGCTGAAGCACTAGCAGGTACTTTACGTGCAGACTACGCTGATAGCATCGACGAAAACGCTGTTCACGGTTCTGACGCTGTTGAATCTGCTGCTCGCGAAATCGCGTACTTCTTCGCTGACGAAGAGCTTTGCCCACGTACTCGTTAATTCGAGTTTTACAGTTAACGCTGTAATGCAAAGTAAGAAAAGGGCTTTCGAGCCCTTTTTTAGTCATTACGTAAAGTATTCATAAGTACATTTTGATATTTTACTTAATGATTAAAGTGGGTAAATTGTGTACAATTCGCCCTTGTAAATTTTATCTCCACCGTCACCGATTGAGGTTGTTTCATGACCGAGCAAAAAAAGATTAACTTATTAGATTTAAACCGAGATGCAATGCGCGAGCTATTTGTATCATTCGGTGAAAAGCCATTTCGTGGCGACCAGGTGATGAAATGGATTTATCATTTTGGCGTTGATAACTTTGACGATATGAGCAACGTGAATAAAAAGCTTAAAGAAAAGCTTAAAAACGAATGCGAAATTGTTGCGCCAGAAATCTCTGTACGCCAGCAAGCAAGCGACGGCACAATTAAGTACGCATTAGTGCTTGATGGCGGCCAAGAAGTGGAAGCTGTATGGATCCCAGAAAAAGACCGCGCCACCTTATGTGTATCTTCACAAGTAGGTTGTGCCCTTGAGTGTACGTTTTGTTCAACTGCGCAACAAGGCTTTAACCGTAACCTTAAAGTATCGGAAATTATTGGCCAAGTTTGGCGTGTAGCTAAAGACATAGGCCTTGATGGCAACAGCGAAAAACGCCCCGTTACCAACGTAGTAATGATGGGTATGGGCGAGCCACTACTTAATATTAAAAACGTTGTGCCAGCAATGGAGCTAATGATGGACGACTGGGGCTTTGGTTTATCTAAGCGCCGCGTAACATTAAGTACCTCAGGTGTTGTACCTGCACTTGATTTACTAAAAGAAAAAATAGACGTAGCACTTGCTATTTCACTTCACGCACCCGATAACGCACTGCGTGACATACTTGTGCCAATTAACAAAAAGTACCCTATTGAAGAATTTTTAGCTGCGTGTCGTCGTTATATCGATGGCTCTAAAGCAAATAAAGACGTGACTATTGAATACGTTATGCTAAATGGCGTTAACGACAGCACCGACCAAGCACATGAGCTGGTTAAAACGCTTAAAGGTACCCCTTCTAAAGTTAACCTTATTCCGTTTAACCCGTTCCCGGGTAACGAGTACACGCGCTCTAGCAACAGCCGTATTGACCGTTTTTCTAAAGTACTACAAGCTGCGGGTATTACGTGTATTGTTCGTCGTACTCGCGGTGACGATATTGACGCCGCCTGTGGGCAATTAGCTGGCGATGTTGTTGACCGTACTAAGCGTATGGCGAAAAAGAAAATGCGCGACGATAACGCCATTAGCGTAAATATCCAACAAGCATAAGCCTGTTACCACCCTGCGTATTTTCTCTATGCAGGGTGGATAAGTTGTTTATTTTTAAATAAATGATGCAACACCAAGGGTTTTAGGTAAGATAGGCGCTATGGATAGAAAAACAGAGACAAGGTAATGCGATCTTTACTTGCTTTAACACTTTCAACACTTACCCTTACAGGCTGCGTAAGTGAAAGTAGTTATAACGGCAGTGACAAACCCGTCGTCGAAAATAAAATCAATAATGCAGGCGCAGCACGCACACGTATCGCTCTGGCTTTACAATACTTAGAAACAGGCAATAACTCGCAAGCAAAGTATAACCTTGAGCGAGCTATAGAGTTTGCCCCTAATCTTCCTGAAGTACATTACTCTCTTGCTTATTATTACCAACAAGTAGGGGAAAACGAGCGTGCCGATAAAGCTTATCAAAAAGCATTAGCAATCAAGCCTGACGATCCAAATACGCTTAATAACTACGGGGTATTTTTATGTAGTATTAAAGAGTATGACCGCGCAACTGATCAGTTTTTAAAAGCTATTGATATCCCAAGCTATATTCGCGTTGCCGAAAGCTACGAAAACCTTGCACTATGTGCCATTGAATTTAACGACTTTGAAAATGCAGAGAGTTACTTTACACAAGCACTTAATCATAGCTCGCAGCGTACATCGACCCTAATTAGCTTAGCAGCCCTTTTTTATGCTAAAAGTGACTTACATAAAGCCAGCGACGTTTTAAAGCGCCATGACGATACTGGCCGTGTGTCTGCACGGGCTTTATTACTTAGTTATTTAATTAAACAGCGTATGGGCAGAATAGAAGAAGCAGAAAAAATTGCCGCCACCATATTGCAAACTTACCCAACAAGTAACCAAGCTTATGCTATTCGCGATAATCGTACTAAACAAACTGAGTTTGAAATACTGCGCGAAAAATACCGTAAAGCGCAGCTTGAGGAGCTTCAAGAGCAGTATGGTGAAGAGCAAATCAGTGTTGAGCAACCAAAAATTAAAATTATTCGTAAAAAACGTCCAACTACCGATAATTCTACCAGCTTAATTTCCCCTGGCGTTGAGCCATCTAGCCCAGTATTAAATGAGACGGCAAAAGCACAGGCAACCATTGCCGCAGCAAACAAACAAAAAAGCGTAGCTGGGCAAAGTGATGAAGTAAAAGCGCACACATCACCGGCTCAACCAGCGCAAGCTAAAATAGCAACAACTAATACAGAAGTACCTGCTGTGGTAGCGGCCCCTAATGTTACAAATAAGGCAGAGGCATCTGAAGCAAACAAAAACCAACCTGCCCAAGCAGTAGATACACCGCCAGCCATAAGTGCGCCTGCAGAGACTAAAACAGATACCGCAGCGGTACTTTTAGCATTAACAACTGAGCACCAAGATCAGCAAACATCATCTGCTATAGCAGTGCCGCCAAAAGCCGCCTCTACGCAATCCCCAAAAAATGATGACGAAGTTAAAATAATTTCGTTTGGCGCTCCCAAACAAGCTAACTTTAATGCGCCGCAAAGTACGCGTTCTGCTGCAAATGGCCCACAAAATTCGGGCTTAAACAATGCTGTTGTATTTTACGAAGCTAAAAAAGACAGCGCGGTATTTAGTGATAATTCGTACAACGATAATCAAGACATTACACTAAAAAACTACCAACCTAGTGTAAAACAAGCGCCACCAATGCTTAATCCAAAAGTACCACCGTTAGAGGTGCCTTTTCATATTATTGAATTTGGTGAAAACCTATTTAGCATTTCGGTGCGATACAATGTTAAACTACAAAAACTCCTGCAGTGGAATGGTCTAAAGGAGTCGGATCGTGTTATCAACGGAAGTAAAATTTATTTAAACGATCCTAATATTTATTACGAGATTAAAGCTGGCGATACCCTTTACGACATAGCTACCCAGCGGCATGTATTAATTGATGAATTAATGCGGTGGAATAAATTAAGCCCAGATATAGAACTTACACCCGGGCACAGACTATTACTAGTGGATCCAAATTCGTACTTATTATGACAGAAGAAACTACGCAACAAAGCGATGAACCAAGTGTTGGGCAGCTATTAAAAGCGCACAGAGAACAAGCTAATATAAGCTTAGAGTCACTGACTGGCCCGCTTAAACTTTCTATTTCTCAGTTACAACGATTAGAAAGCGATCAGTACCAAACGTTAGGCCCTATAACCTTTGTAAAAGGTTATATAAAAAACTATTGTCGCGAACTAAACGTCGACAGTGCCCCTATTTTAGCTAAGCTGCCTGCACCGCCTGAGCCTACAAAGCCGGCTAACATGCAAAGCTTTTCGCGCCGCACAGAAAAAGAGGCTCACGACAGCCGCTTAATGCTGGTGAGCTACATTATTTTAGCCATTGTTATTGGCTCATCTGCCATGTGGTTTTGGCAAAATGCCACGCCTATTGATGAACAAACTAGCACTATCAATATTGAAAATTCAATTTTAGATAACCAGCAAAATAACAATGCGCTTAATAATGAAAGCCAGAGTAGTTCGCAAATGCAAGCAACACAAATTGCACAGCGCACACCGGCTATAACACCTACAAGTGATGAACAAGTGCCCTTAAGTGAAGCCGTAAATACAACAACACCTATTGCAGCAAGCACGCAAGCAGCGACTAGCGAGCCCGACACGCAAAGCAACATCAGTACAATTAACATGGTGTTTAACGATGAAAGCTGGGTAGAAATACATGATGGCGAAGGTGAGCGCATTGCATTTGGCGTAAAAAAAGCAGGCTATAAAATGACTGTAAGCGGTACCCCGCCTTTTTCAGTTGTGCTGGGTAAGCACGGCGTAGTTAGTGTTTCTCTAAACGGCGAGCCAGTTGATATTTCTGGCTATCCTAAAAATCGTTTAGCCAAATTTAAATTACCATTAGCAGAGTAGTCGCTATGTTTTCAGAATCTCCAATTAAACGCAGAAAATCAACCCGCATCAATGTAGGCAACGTGCCTATTGGTGACGGTGCCCCTATTGCCGTGCAGTCGATGACCAATACCGACACCCTAGATATAGATGCCACGGTAGCGCAAATTCAGGCAATACAAGATGCCGGCGCCGACATAGTCCGAGTATCTGTACCAACAATGGATGCTGCAGAAGCGTTTAAAAGTATAAAAGAGCAAGTTAGTATACCGCTTGTAGCCGACATTCACTTTGATTACCGCATAGCGTTAAAAGTGGCAAAATACGGCGTAGATTGCCTACGTATAAACCCGGGGAATATAGGCAGTGAAGAGCGTATTAGAGCCGTTGTAGACTCAGCACGCGAGCATAATATTCCTATTCGTATTGGTGTAAATGGCGGCTCATTAGAGCGCGACCTACAAGAAAAATACGGCGAGCCAACTCCCGAGGCATTACTTGAATCAGCAATGCGCCATGTAGATATATTACGCCGCCTTGATTTTGACCAATTTAAAATATCGGTAAAAGCATCAGACGTATTTTTAGCTGTAGGCGCTTATCGCTTACTTGCTAAAGAAATAGATCAACCCCTGCATTTAGGGATCACCGAAGCCGGCGGCATGCGCTCAGGTTCGGTTAAATCGGCTGTAGGTTTAGGCATGTTACTTGCCGAAGGGATTGGCGACACCCTACGTGTGTCACTTGCTGCCGATCCAGTTCAAGAAATCAAAGTAGGTTTTGATATTTTAAAATCGCTGCGTATACGCTCACGCGGTATTAACTTTATTGCCTGCCCTAGCTGCTCACGTCAAGAATTTGATGTAGTAAGCACCATGAACCAACTTGAAGAACGCCTAGAAGATGTGGTTGAGCCAATGTCTGTTTCGGTGATTGGTTGTGTAGTTAATGGCCCAGGTGAAGCTCTTGTTAGTGATATTGGCCTTGCCGGTGCAAATCGCCGCTCAGGTTTATACATTAATGGCGAGCGCCAAAAAGCGCGTATTGATAACAATAACATTGTTGACCAGCTCGAAGGCTACGTACGCGACTTTATTGCCCAAAAAGAGCAGCAAACACCTATCGACATTAAAATAGTCGAATAAATACCGTATAAAGCGCCAAACAGCGGTGTTTGGCGTTTACCTTTATAGTTAGAGGATACCCAAACGACCCCAAGATACAGAATTCAGCGTTTCACAGGCTCTTAATATCAAGGCGTTACTTTGCAAGAATGGCAATCCCTTTTAAAAAGTAACAACGATGAGAGTAAGTGTCTGTGAACCGCCCAACGGGTTGGTTTAAAAGCGATTTATACTGCGTTATTGATTTTAACAATAGAACCACTATTACTTTCAATCAATGCCTTGCCTAAATCGCTTTTAATTCCAACGACGCTCGCATCATGGGGTCATTTGGGTATATAATGACGGGTCAATTTTTAGCATTCTTGTTGTGTAAGCATTTTTTATTACACATAAACAGTAATTAGGATTTATCAGTGGCAAAACAAATTCAGGCAGTTCGCGGTATGAACGATTGTCTGCCGGGCGACACACAAGTTTGGCAGAAAGTAGAAAACATTTTACGCGAGACAGTAGCTTCGTTCGGTTATCAAGAAATTCGTTTTCCTATTGTAGAATCAACCGACTTATTTAAACGCTCTATTGGTGAAGTAACCGATATAGTAGAAAAAGAAATGTACACCTTTGCCGATCGTAACGGCGACATGCTAACCCTTCGCCCAGAAGGCACCGCAGTGTGTGTACGTGCAGGTAATCAAAATGGCTTGCTCTATAACCAAGAGCAGCGTCTGTGGTATATGGGCCCGATGTTTCGTCACGAGCGCCCACAAAAAGGCCGCTACCGTCAGTTTCACCAATTTGGTTTAGAAACATTTGGTATTGCCACAGCCGATATAGACGCAGAGGTTATATTACTTACCGCGCAATTATGGAAAGCATTTGGCATTAACGAACACGTTCGTTTAGAGCTTAACTCATTGGGCTCTAACGAAGCCCGTGCTGATTACCGCGATGCACTTGTAGCCTACCTTGAACAACATACCGACGTGCTTGATGAAGATTCAAAGCGCCGTATGTACTCAAACCCATTACGTGTACTTGACAGCAAAAACCCAGACGTGCAAGCAATTTTAGTGGATGCACCTAAATTGTCTGAGCATTTAGATGCTGAATCAAAAGAACATTTTGCAAATTTATGTGAACGTTTAGACGCAGCTGGCGTCATATATACGGTTAATGAAAAGTTAGTACGTGGCTTAGACTACTACAACCGCACCGTGTTTGAATGGGTAACAGATAGCCTTGGCGCACAAGGTACAGTATGTGCCGGCGGGCGCTACGATGGCTTAGTTGAGCAACTTGGCGGCAAAGCCACCCCAGCGGTAGGTTTTGCAATGGGCCTTGAGCGTTTAGTGCTGTTACTTCAAGCCCTTGAGTGTGTAGGTGACATTCGTCGCAATGCTGATGTATATTTAGCGGCAATGGGTGACAAAGCAAGTATTCAAGCCCCTGCCATTGCAGCGCAACTGCGCAGCGACGTACCGGGTTTACGCGTTATGGTACATGCTGGCGGCGGTAACTTTAAAAAACAACTAAAACGAGCTGATAAAAGCGATGCACTTGTTGCCGTAATTATTGGCGAAGATGAATTAGAAAAAGGCGTTGTGACCATAAAATATTTACGCGAGCGTAAAGAGCAAGTCACACTAGAATTAGAACAAGCTAAAGCGCTATTAGCTGAGCTTATAAATAGCTAAGCTAACATAAGAGGTAGTAATGGACATTTATTCAACAGAAGAACAACAAGCAGAAGCCATTAAGCGCTTTTTTCGCGAAAATGGTATATCACTTGCGCTAGGTGTAATTGTAGGTTTAGGTGGCTTATACGGCTGGAAAGCATATAACCAAAACCAAATTACAACTGCTGAGCAAGCATCTGACGAATATACAACACTTGTGCAGGGTGATGATGTACTAGGCGCAGCTGATACATTTATTAAAAATAATCAAGACACAAGCTATGCAACTTTAGCCGCTTTTGTTGCAGCAAAAGATGCTGTTGATGCAAAAAAATTAGACTTAGCTAGCGAAAAACTAAGCTGGATTGTTACAAACGCCCAAAGCGAAGAGCTTAAAGCCATCGCAATTACGCGTTTAGCCCGTATTCAACTTGCGCAAAGTAAGTTTGACGAAGCGCTAAGCACATTAAACTCACCACTACCAGAGGCATATAATGCCAATGTAGCTGAGCTTAAAGGCGATATTTACATTGCACAAGGTAATAAAGACCAAGCTCGCACTGCGTATCAAGCCGCTGCCGATGCAGGTGGGTTAGCAACAAACCCTTTATTACAAATTAAATTAGACGACCTAGCAGTAACTAGCCCAGCGGCATAAGGTTTTAGGTATGAAAAAAATAACAACAGCAACTCTAGCACTGTGCATGGCAACACTAATGGGTTGTTCATCAAGCGATGACGAAGACGAGTTGGTACTCCCTGAAATTGTTAATCAGTTTGAAACAAACGTAGTATGGCAAGAGTCGGTTGGCAGTGGTGTAGAGCATTATTTTTCTCGCTTATCGCCTGCTGTATACAAAGACACTGTTTTTGTAGCCAGCCGTGAAGGCCAAATTGAAGCGCTTTCGCTTACTAATGGCGACACGTTATGGGAAACCGATGTACGTGAAAACCTATCGTTTTGGCCATGGTCAGATAATGGCACAGCAAAATTATCGGGTGGTATATTACAAGCTTATGGTAAAATTTACGTAGGCTCTGAGCACGGCTTTATTATTGCTCTTGACCGCGAAACGGGTGAAGAAGTATGGCGTAAAAATGTACCTGGCGAAGCACTATCTAAACCCGCTGCTGGCGATGGCTTAATTTTTGTTAATTTAGGCTCGGGTAAATTATTAGCGCTGCACCCAGATACAGGCGAAGAACGCTGGAACTTTGAACAAGAAGTACCTCCACTTACACTGCGCGGCCAAAGCTCGCCAACAGTTGCAAACGGTGGTGTGTTAATGGGCTTAGAAACAGGCAAGCTGAGCGTACTAATTTCAGAAAGCGGTTACTCAGCATGGAGTGCAGAAATTGCCGTAGCTAAAGGTGCATCAGAATTTGAGCGTTTGGTTGATGTAGACACGCAACCACTTATTAGCGGCCCTTACGCTTATGCTATTGCTTATAACGGTAATCTAGCAGCGGTAGATATTCGCTCAGGTAATGTAGTATGGAAGCGTGAATACAGCAGCTACCGCGAAATAGCGATGGATGCACAAACTATTTACCTAGTAGATAGTGATGGCGTAATTTACGCATTAGATAAAAATTCAGGTATTGAACGTTGGAGCCAACCCGCTCTACGTGGTTGGTACCTTACAGGCCCTGCCGTTGCAGGTAGCCACTTAGCTTTAGGCGACCAAGAAGGTAACCTGCATTGGCTAAACAAAGACACTGGCGAGTTAGTATCTCGTGAAGAATTTGACAGCTCAGGCTTTTTTGTAGAACCCGTTGTAGCCGAGGATAAGCTAATTTTATACACCCGTGATGGTGAAGTTAGTGTGGTAAACATACCTAACTAACTAGCTAACACTTAAAGGTTTTTTGTAAGGCTTCGCACTGCGAAGCCTTTTGTTGTTTTTTAAAGAGGTAGTTTATGCTTCCCGTGATCGCTCTAGTTGGGCGACCCAATGTGGGCAAATCCACATTATTTAACCGTTTAACACGTACTCGTGATGCACTCGTAGCCGATTTTCCAGGTTTAACACGAGATAGAAAATATGGCCAAGCTAATTACGATGGCTATGAATTTATCGTGGTAGACACGGGTGGTATTGATGGCTCAGAAGAAGGCATCGAAACCGAAATGGCCGACCAGTCTTTACTTGCCATTGAAGAAGCCGACATTGTGTTATTTTTAGTTGATGCCCGCGTAGGCATGACCGTAGCAGATCAAGCCATTGCTAATCACTTGCGCAAGCAAGAGAAAAAGTGCTTTGTGGTTGCTAACAAAACAGACGGCATTGACGCCGACTCAAACTGTGCTGAATTTTACCAATTATCATTAGGTGAAATACATCACATTGCAGCTGCACATGGCCGTGGTATTACATTGCTACTTGAGCACACGTTACAACCTGTGATTGCAGAACTTGCCGCACTAGATGAAGACGTAGCCGATGATGACGAAGAGCTAATTGATCTTTATCAAGAAGCCGAAGGTGACGATACAGACCATCAAGCATTTGCAGATAAACCTGTAAAACTGGCGATTATTGGTCGCCCTAACGTAGGTAAGTCTACACTTACAAACCGTATACTCGGTGAAGAACGTGTAATTGTATACGATATGCCAGGCACAACCCGCGACTCTATTTATATTCCGATGACCCGTAACGACAAAGAATATATTTTAATAGATACCGCAGGTGTTCGTAAGCGTAAAAAAGTAAGCGACGTAGTTGAAAAGTTCTCAGTAATTAAAACACTTCAAGCAATTGAAGATGCAAATGTTGTACTACTTGTTGTTGATGCGCGCGATGGTATTTCTGATCAAGATTTAAGTTTATTAGGTTTTGCGCTTAACTCAGGGCGTTCATTAGTAATTGCTGTGAACAAATGGGATGGGCTTGATGATTACGTTAAAGACCGTATTAAAACAGAGCTTGATCGCCGTTTAGGTTTTATTGACTTTGCACGCTTACACTTTATATCTGCGCTTCATGGTACAGGTGTTGGTCACTTATTTGAATCGGTTGATGAAGCGTACGAGTCAGCAACTAAACGTATTAGCACCGCAATGCTTCGCCGTATTATGGACATGGCACAGGCCGATCACCAGCCGCCTCTTGTTCGTGGTCGTCGTGTTAAGCTTAAATATGCGCATGCCGGTGGTTATAACCCGCCACGCATTGTAATTCACGGTAACCAAGTTCACGATTTACCAGATAGCTACAAACGCTACCTTATGAACTACTACCGTAAAGCACTTAAAATTATGGGCACCCCAATCAAAATTGAATTTAGAGAAGGTGATAACCCATTTGCAGGGCGTACTAACAAAGTAACGCTTTCGCAAAAACGTAAAATACGTGCCTTTGCAAAAGAAAACCGTAATAAATAAACTGCATAAGCGTTAATTTATTACAAAAAAAACGGCGTACTTTTTAGTACGCCGTTTTTTATTGGAGATTAAGTAATGCCAATTGCACAAGCCGTTCAACAGTGGTGCCTTGGGTATTTTTAGGCGCTTTGGGGGAATACTTGGACTTTGGCGGCTTAATAGTTATAAACCCATGATTGGTTGCCATTTCGTGGGCTAACAACTTTCTCTCTTTGGGTGTTAAATGGTTTTCGTGTATTTTTGCAAGCTCCCCACTATCAAGCCATATTCCTGCACAACCTGTTCTGGTCAACTCCAGCCGGACACTTTTCTTAAAGAGTTTTCATACCTTACTGGTGA